>NZ_LNBE01000013.1 GCF_001445655.1 Streptomyces roseifaciens | reverse complement strand
GGCCGAGGCCGAGCGGCTGCGCGCGCAGGCCGCGGACACCGCCGAGCAGCTCAAGGGCGCGGCGAAGGACGACACCAAGGAGTACCGCGCCAAGACCGTCGAGCTCCAGGAGGAGGCGCGGCGGCTGCGCGGCGAGGCCGAGCAGCTGCGGGCCGACGCCGTCGCCGAGGGCGAGCGGATCCGCGGCGAGGCCCGGCGCGAGGCCCTGCAGCAGATCGAGGAGGCCGCCGGCACCGCCGAGGAGCTGCTGGCCAAGGCCAAGGCCGATGCGGAGGAGACGCGCAGCGGCGCCGCCGCCGAGAGCGAGCGGGTCCGGTCGGAGGCCGCCGAGCGGGCCGCCTCCCTGCGCAAGCAGGCCGAGGAGGCCCTGGAGCGGGCGCGCACCGAGGCCGAGGAGATGGCCGAGGAGGCCGAGGACCACGCCGAGCGCACCCGCAGCGAGGCCGACGAGGCCGCGCGCAAGCTGCGCGAGGAGGCCGAGAAGGCCGCCGAGGCGCGCCGCGCCGAGGCCGATGCGGAGCTGACCCGGCTGCACGCCGAGGCCGAGCAGCGGGTGGAGGCCGCCGAGGAGGCGCTGCGCGACGCCCGTACGGAGGCGGAGCGGCTGCGCCGCGAGGCCGCCGAGGAGACCGAGAGCCGGCGCACGGAGAGCGCGGAGCGGGTGCGCACCCTGCAGGCGCAGGCCGAGACCGAGGCGGAGCGGCTGCGCGCCGAGGCCGCCGAGGAGGCCGCCGCCGCCCGCAGCGAGGGCGAGTCGGCGGGCGCGCGGCTGCGCGCCGAGGCCGCCGAGGCCCTCGCGGCCGCGCAGGAGGAGGCCGCCCGCCGCCGGCGCGAGGCCGAGGAGCTGCTCGGCGACGCCCGTACGGAGGCGCAGGCCGAGCGCGAGGCGGCGCGCGAGCAGAGCGAGGAGCTGCTGGCTTCGGCGCGCAAGCGGGTCGCGGAGGCGCAGGAGGAGGCCCAGCGCCTGGTCGAGGAGGCCGAGGCGCGCGCCGCCGAGCTGGTGTCCGCCGCCGAGGCGACCGCCCAGCAGGTGCGCGACGCGGTCGCCGGGCTGCACGAGCAGGCCGAGGAGGAGATCGCCGGGCTGCGCTCGGCCGCCGAGCACAACGCGGAGCGCACGCTCACCGAGGCCCAGGAGGAGGCCGACCGGGTCCGGACCGACGCGTACGCCGAGCGCGAGCGCGCCGGTGAGGACGCGGCCCGGATCCGTGCCGAGGCGCAGGCCGCGGCGGAGGCCGCCGAGGCGCTCGCCGAGCGGAAGGTCGCCGAGGCGATCACGGAGGGCCAGCGCCTGGAGGCGGAGGCCGCCCGCACGCTGGAGGACGCCACCGACAGCGCCCACGCCAAGCTCGCCGAGGCGGGCGTGCAGGCCGACGAGCTGCTCTCCGAGGCCATGGCCGAGGCGGAGAAGCTGATCGCGGAGGCCGAGGAGACGGCCGAGAAGGCGCAGCAGGACGCCGCGGCCACGGCCGACGAGGCGCGGGCCGCGGCCGCGGCGCGCCGCTCCGAGGCCGCCGAGCAGGCCGACGCCCTGATGGCGGAGGCCACGTCGGAGGCCGAGCGGCTCGTCGCCGAGGC
>NZ_LNBE01000012.1 GCF_001445655.1 Streptomyces roseifaciens | reverse complement strand
CGGCGCCGGCGATGAAGCTGGTGGAGGTCGTCTCGTCGGTGCTCACGGCGCCCGCCGCCGTCGCGGCCGTCACCGCGCTGGCCCGGGAGCTGGGCAAGGAGCCCGTCGCGGTCGGCGACCGGCCCGGCTTCGTCGCCGACGGGCTGCTGTTCGGCTACCTCAACCAGGCCGCCGCCATGTACGAGGCGCGCTACGCCACCCGCGAGGACATCGACGCCGCGATGCGGCTGGGCTGCGGGCTGCCGATGGGCCCGCTCGCCCTGCTGGACCTGATCGGCATCGACACCGCGCGCACGGTCCTGGAGGCCATGTACGCGGCCTCCCACGACCGGCTGCACGCTCCCGCGCCGGTCCTCGGCCAGCTCGCGGAGGCGGGCCTGACCGGCCGCAAGGCGGGCCGCGGCTTCTACACCTACGACGGGCCGGACTCGGCCGTGGTGGTGCCCGACGCGGAGACGCCCGGCGCCGGCGGCGGGGGCGCGGCGCAGGCGCGCGAGGTGCGCGCGGTCGGCGTGGCCGGGTCGGGCACGATGGCCAGTGGCATCGCCGAGGTCTTCGCCAAGGCCGGCTACCGGGTCGTGCTCGCGGCGCGCTCGCAGGAGAAGGCCGAGGCCGCCAGGGCCCGGGTGGCGAAGTCGCTCGCGCGCTCGGTGGAGAAGGGCCGCATCACGGCGGCGGAGCGGGAGGCCGCGCTGGCGGCCGTCGAGCCGGCGGCCTCGCTGGACGCCTTCGCCGACGTCGACCTGGCGATCGAGGCGGTGGCGGAGGACCTGGCGGTCAAGCAGCAGCTGTTCGCCACGCTGGACAAGGTCTGCAAGCCGGGCGCGGTGCTGGCCACGACCACCTCCTCGCTGCCGGTCGTCGCCTGCGCCCGCGCCACCTCGCGCCCGCAGGACGTCGTCGGGATGCACTTCTTCAACCCGGCGCC
>NZ_LNBE01000011.1 GCF_001445655.1 Streptomyces roseifaciens | reverse complement strand
ACGTCCGCGAAGCGGTCCGTTTCGCCGATGGCATCCGTACCCTGCACGACCTGGGCGTGACCACCTTCGTGGAGATCGGTCCCGGCGGCGTCCTCAGCGCCCTCGCCCAGGGCTGCCTCGACGGCGACGACGTAGTCACCGTCCCCGCCCTGCGTACGGACCGCCCCGAGCCGCAGGCGGTCACCCTCGCTGCCGGTCGGCTGCACACCCACGGCGTCTCCCCGGACTGGCAGGCGCTGTTCCCCGGCGCCCAGCGCGTCGCCCTGCCCACCTACGCCTTCCAGCGTGAGCGCTACTGGCTCGAAGGCACGGCCGCGCTCGACGTCTCCTCCGCGGGGCTGGACTCCTCCGGCCACCCCCTGCTCGGCGCGGTGGTGGAGACCGCCGGGGGACAGGACGTGCTCTTCACCGGCCGGCTGTCCCCGGCCGACACACCCTGGATCGTGGAACGCACGGTCGGCGGCGTGCCGGTGCTCCCGGTCGCCGCGTTCGTGGAGCTCGCACTGTCCGCAGGCCGGCAGGCCGGGTTCCCGCATCTGGAACAGCTGGACGTGGACGCCCCGCTGCTGCTGCCGGCAGAACAGGGCGCCGTCCGTATCCAGGTGCAGATCGGCGCGGGCGAGGACGCCGAGCGACGGTCGGTGCAGGTCCACAGTCGGCCTGCCGTCGGCGGTACCGACGAGCCGTGGGTCCGCCACGTTGCCGGAGAGCTCACCCGCAGCGCCCCGGCAGCGGAGTTCGACATGGTGATCTGGCCGCCGGCGGGCGCCGAGCCGGTGGACGTCGAGGAGCACCCGAGCCTGCGCGCCGCCTGGCGCGCCGGGGACGAGCTGTACGCCGAGATCGCACTGCCCCTCGCGGAGCGGGACCGGGCGGACCGCTACGGCCTCCACCCCGTACTGCTGGACGCCGCCCTGGACACCCTGGCACCGGCCCGTGCCGGCGACCCCGGCGACCCCGGCGAGGTGCTCATGCCCTACGCCTGGAGCGGCGCGTCCGTGCACGCCCCGGGAGCCGGGGCCGCGCGCGTACGGATCCGGCCCGTCGGCGCCGGCGACGGCGACGCGGTGGCGATCGAACTGGCCGACGCCGACGGTGCTCCCGTCGCCTCGGTGGCGTCCGTGCGGACGCGGACCGTGTCCCCGCAGCAGGTGCTGGCCTCGCGCGTCGCGCACCGGGACTGGATGTTCGAGGTCGACTGGATCGAGCACACCGCTCCCGATGCGGCTGCTCCCGCCTCCGAGGCCGCATGGGTGGTCCTCGGCGGCGACGGTCCCTACGCCGACCTCGACGCGCTCCGCAAGGCGGTCGACGACGGGGCGGTCCCGCCCGCCCACGTCCTCCTGCCCTGCGCCCCGAGCGAGGGCGAAGCCGCCCCGGCGACGCGCGAGTTGCTGGCCGGTGTGCTGTCGGCCGTCCAGGAGTGGGTCGCCGACGAGCGGTTCTCCGATGCGCGGCTCGTGGTGATGACGCGCGGCGCCGTCGGCCTGGAGGGAGCGGCGCCGGACCTCGCGCACGCCGCGGTGACCGGCCTGGTGAAGTCGGCCCAGGCCGAGCACCCGGACCGCCTCCTGCTCGTCGACGCGGACGACGCGGACGACGCGGTGACGACCGGCGGCCTGGACCCCGCACTGGCTGCGGCGCTCGCCGCTCTGGACGAGCCGCAGGCCGCAGTGCGCGGCGGCAGGCTGTTCGTACCGCGCCTCGCCCGGACCGCCCCGCCCGAGGAGCCCGCCGGCCACGCGTGGGACCCCGAAGGGACCGTGCTGCTCACCGGGGCGACCGGCGGCCTCGGGCTGTCGCTCGCGCGGCACCTCGTCGCCGAACGCGGCGCACGGAGACTGCTGCTGGTCAGCCGCCGCGGCCCCGCCGCCGAGGGCATCGACGAGGTCGTCGCCGCCCTGTCCGGGCTGGGCGCGCACGTCGACGTGGCCGCCTGCGACATCGCGGACCGGGACGCCCTCGCGGAGCTGCTGGCCTCGGTCCCGGCCGAGCACCCGCTCGTGGCCGTGGTGCACGCGGCGGCCGCCCTGGACGACGGTGTGATCACCGCCCTGACCCCGGAGCGCCTGGACACCGTGCTGCGGCCGAAGGCCGAAGGGGCGCTGCACCTGCACGAGCTGACCAAGGACCTCGGCCTCTCCGCGTTCGTGCTCTTCTCCTCCCTGGCCGGAGTCCTGGGCAGCGCCGGCGCGGCGGGCTACGCGGCGGCCAACGCCTTCCTGGACGGGCTGGCGCGGCAGCGCCGGGCCGCGGGCCTGCCCGGCACCTCGCTGGCGTGGGGCCTGTGGACGGACAACGGCGGCATGGGCGACCGGATCACCGACGCCGACCGCAACCGGATGGGCCGATCCGGGGTCGTGCCGTTCACCTCCGCGGAAGGCCTGGCACTGTTCGACGCCGCCCTCACCGTCGACCGGCCGGTGATCGTGCCGGTCCGGCTGGACGTCGCGGGGCTGCGCTCCATGGCCCGCGCCGGCATGCTGCCGGCGGTCTTCCGCGGCCTCGTGGGCGACACCGGCGGGGCGGCCGAGGAGGACGCGACCGTCGGCCGGACCCCCGCCCTGGCACGCCGCCTGGCCGGGATGCCCGAAGCAGACCAGGAGAAGGTGCTGCTGGACCTGGTGCGCAACCAGGCCGCCGCCGCCCTCGGCCACGCCAACGCGGCCCGGATCGAGCCCACCACGGCCTTCCGGGACATCGGCTTCGACTCCCTGACCGCCGTGGAGCTCCGCAACCGGCTCAAGGCCGCGACCGGCCTCCGGCTCAAGCCCACCCTCGTCTTCGACCACCCCAACCCGGTCGCGATCGCCCGCCTCCTGCACAAGGACCTGGTCCTCGACCTCGCCGCCGGGACACCGCCGGTGCTCGAAGAGATCGACCGGCTGGAGGCCCAGCTGGCCGCGCTCGCCCCCGAGGACGCGGTACGGGACAAGGTCACCGCCCGGCTCAAGGCGCTGCTCTGGAAGTGGACCGACACCCACCAGGACGCCGCGGCGAACGCCGCCGCCGACGCCGGCCCCGGCACCGACCGCGACTTCGACCTCGACCTCGACCGGATCGACGCCGCCACCGACGACGAGATGTTCGACCTCATCGACCAAGAGCTCGGGTCTCTCTAACTCTTCTCACGCACTGCTACCGAGGACGTAAAACATGTCGAACGACGACAAGCTCAGGGATTACCTCAAGCGCGTGATGGTGGACCTGCGCCACACCCGCAGGCAGCTGGGTGAGCTGGAGGCGAAGGACACCGAGCCCATCGCCATCGTCGGGATGGCCTGCCGCTACCCGGGCGGAGTCGCCTCCCCCGAGGACCTGTGGCACCTGGTCTCCTCGGGCGCCGACGCCGTGACCGGGTTCCCCGCCGACCGCGGCTGGGACCTCGACGCGATCCACGACCCCGAGCCCGGGCGCACGGGACGGACGTACGTACGCGAGGGCGGCTTCCTCCACGACGCCGCCGACTTCGACCCCGCGTTCTTCGGGATCTCCCCCCGCGAGGCCCTGGTCATGGACCCCCAGCAGCGGCTGCTGCTGCAGACCTCGTGGGAGGCCTTCGAACGCGCGGGCATCGACCCCGCAACCGCGCGGGGCACCCGGGCCGGAGTGTTCGTCGGCACCAACGGCCAGGACCACGCCTACCTCCAGCGGCCGGGCGACAGCGACATCGAGGCCCACCTCGTCACCGCGAACACCGCGGCCGTGGTGTCCGGCCGCATCTCGTACGCCCTCGGCCTCGAAGGCCCGGCCGTCACCGTCGACACGGCCTGCTCCTCCTCGCTGGTGGCGCTCCACCTGGCCGCCCAGGCGCTGCGCCGCGGCGAGTGCTCGCTCGCCCTGGCCGGCGGCGCGACCGTGATGGCCACGCCGAACACGTTCATCGCGTTCAGCGCGCAGCGCGGCCTGTCGCCCGACGGCCGCTGCCGCGCGTTCTCGTCGACCGCCGACGGCACGGGCATGTCCGAAGGCGTCGGCGTGCTCCTGCTGGAGCGCCTGTCCGACGCCCGCCGCCTCGGCCACGACGTGCTCGCGGTCATCCGCGGCAGCGCCGTCAACCAGGACGGCGCGTCCAACGGCCTCACCGCCCCGAACGGCCCGTCGCAGGTGCGCGTCATCCAGCAGGCGCTGGAGAACGCGCGGCTGACCGCCTCCCAGGTCGACGCGGTCGAGGCGCACGGCACGGCCACCACCCTCGGCGACCCGATCGAAGCCGAGGCGCTGCTCGCCACGTACGGCCAGGAGCACCCGGGCGACCGGCCGCTGTGGCTGGGATCCGTCAAGTCCAACCTCGGTCACACGCAGGCGGCTTCCGGCGTCGCCGGTGTGATCAAGATGGTGATGGCCATCCGCAACGGCGTGCTGCCGCAGACGCTGCACGTGGACGAGCCGACCTCCCAGGTCGACTGGTCGGCCGGCGGCGTCAGGCTGCTGACCGAGGCCGTTCAGTGGCCCGAGTCGGACCACCCCCGCCGTGCCGCCGTCTCCTCGTTCGGCGTCAGCGGCACCAACGCCCACACGATCATCGAGCAGGCCCCCGCCCCGGAGGAGGAGCCCGCCGGCGAGGCCGCCGAGGCGCCCGCCGCCGGCGCGCTGCCGTGGGTGCTCTCGGCCAAGAGCGACGCGGCGCTGCAGGCCCAGGCCGAGCGCTTGCTCTCGTTCCTGGAGAGCGGCCCCGGCCGGTCGCCCGCCGACATCGGCTTCTCCCTCGCCACGACCCGCGCCGCCTGGGACCGGCGGGCGGCCGTCGTCGGCGAGAGCCTGCAGGAACTCACCGAAGGCGTACGGGCACTGGCGTCGGGCAACCCGTCCGCGGCCGTGATCCGGAGCACGGGCGGCCTCGGGGACAAGACCGGGTTCTTGTTCTCGGGTCAGGGTTCGCAGCGGCTGGGGATGGGTCGTGAGCTGTATGCGGCGTACCCGGTGTTCGCTGCGGCTTACGACGAGGTGTGTGCGCTGCTGGATGCGCCGGTGGATGTTGATGCTGAAACGCTTCACCAGACCGGGTGCACCCAGCCTGCGTTGTTCGCTGTTGAGGTGGCGCTGTTCCGGCTCCTGGAGTCCTGGGGGATTCGGCCGGATTACGTGGCCGGTCACTCGGTGGGTGAGATCGCTGCGGCTCATGTGGCGGGTGTGCTGTCGTTGCAGGACGCGGCGAAACTGGTGTCCGCCCGCGCTGCACTGATGCAGGCGCTGCCCTCCGGTGGCGCGATGGTGGCGGTCCAGGCGACCGAGGACGAGGTTCTGCCGCACCTCACCGACGGGGTCGGCATTGCGGCGATCAACGGGCCCCAGTCCGTCGTGGTTTCCGGCGCGGAGGAAGCTGTCCTCGCGATCGCCGAGGTCTTCAAGCAGCAGGGTCGCAAGACCTCCCGGTTGAAGGTCAGCCATGCCTTCCACTCGCCGTTGATGGACCCGATGCTGGAGGACTTCGCCGAGGTCGTCCGCGGTCTGACCTTCAGCGAGCCGCGGATCCCCGTGGTCTCCAACCTCACCGGACGCCTCGCCGAGCCCTACACGCCCGATTACTGGGTCCGGCACGTCCGCGAAGCGGTCCGCTTCGCCGACGGCATCCGCACCCTGCACGACCTGGGTGTCACGACGTTCGTGGAGATCGGCCCCGGCGGCGTCCTGAGCGGAATGGCGCAGGGCTGCCTCGACGGCGACGATGTCGTCACCGTCCCGCTGCTGCGTGCCGACCGCCCCGAGCAGCAGGCCGTCACCGCCGCGCTCGCCGAACTGCACGTGCACGGTGTCTCCCCGGACTGGTACGCGATCTTCCCCGGCGCGCGGAAGGCCGACCTGCCCACGTACGCCTTCCAGCAGCAGCGCTACTGGCTGGAGGCCCCCGAGGCCGAGGCGGCCGTCGTGGATGCGGTCGACGCCGAGTTCTGGGCGAGCGTCGAGCGCGAGGACGCCCAGTCGCTCGCCGCAACGCTGGGCCTGAGCGCCGAAGAGCTGGACGTCGTCGTCCCGAAGCTGTCCGCCTGGCGGCGGCAGCGGCGCGAGCAGTCCGTCGTGGACGGCTGGCGCTACCAGCTGACCTGGCAGCCGCTGGACGGCCTGCCCGCCACGGACCTGTCCGGCAGCACCTGGCTGTTCGCCGCGCCCGAGGGCGACGAGTGGGCCGCGACGGTCCGCGCGGCCCTCACCGGACGCGGCGCGCACCTGATCCCGCTGACGGTCGGCGCGGACGCCGGACGCGAGTCCCTGGCCGGCGAGCTGACCCGGGCCGCGGCCGAAGCCGGATCACTGCAGGCCGGATCCCTCCAGGGCGTCCTGTCGCTGCTCGCGACCGACGAGACCGCCTCGCCCGAGCACCCCGCGGTCTCCCAGGGCCTCGCACGGACCGTGGCGCTTGCTCAGGCGCTCGGTGACGCGGGCATCGACGCGCCGCTGTGGTGCGTCACCCGGGGCGCGGCGGCCACCGGCCGCTCGGACGACGCGCCGCTGAGCGCGGTGCAGAACCAGGTGTGGGGCTTCGGCCGTGCCCTCGCCCTGGAGCACGCCCGGCGCTGGGGCGGCCTGATCGACCTGCCGGCGGCGGTCGACGAGCGCGCTGCCGGCCGTATCGCCGCCGTGCTGAACCAGGGCGCCGGCACTGCGGAGGACCAGGTCGCCGTCCGTGCGTCCGGCGTGTTCACCGCCCGGCTCACCCACGCCCGCAGCGGGACCGGCCGGCCGTGGTCGCCGCGCGGCACGGTGCTGATCACCGGTGGTACGGGTGCGCTGGGCGGGCACGTCGCCCGCTGGCTCGCCGGTGCCGGCGCCGAGCACCTGGTGCTCGCCGGCCGCCGCGGTGCCGACGCGCCCGGCGCGGCCGGACTCAAGGCCGAGCTGGAGGAGCTGGGAGCGCGCGTCACCCTCGCCGCGTGCGACGTCGCCGACCGCGACGCGGTGGCGGCGCTGCTCGCCGAGCACACCTTCACCTCCGTGTTCCACGCCGCGGGCGTGGAGCAGTTCGCCCCCTTCGACGAGCTGACCCCGGCCGACTTCGCCCGCACGATGGCGGCGAAGGCCGGCGGCGCCGCCCACCTGGACGAGCTGCTGGGCGACCAGGAGCTGGACGCCTTCGTCCTCTTCTCCTCGATCGCCGGCGTGTGGGGGAGCGGACTGCAGACCGCCTACGCGGCCGCCAACGCCTTCCTCGACGGCCTCGCCGCCCGGCGGAGGGCCGCGGGCCTGACTGCCACCGCGATCGCCTGGGGCCCCTGGGCCGACGGCGGCATGGTCACCGACGCCGACGAGGAGCACCTGCGCCGCCGCGGCGTCGTCACCCTGCCCGCCGCACTCGCCGTGACCGCGGTCCAGCGCGCCCTGGACTGCGACGACACCGCGGCCGTGGTCGCCGACATCGACTGGGAACGGTTCATCGGACCGTTCACCCTCGGCCGCCCGAGCGCACTGCTGTCCGAGCTGCCCGAGGTGCGCCGCGCCGAGGCCGCCGCACCGGCCGACGCCGCAGCGGGCGGCAGCGCGCCCCTGGTGGCCCAGCTCGCCGGACTGCCGGAGGCCAAGCGCACGGAGACCCTGATCGACCTGGTCCGCGCACACGTCGCGGCCGTCCTGGGCCACGCCTCGGCGGCGGAGGTCGAGCCCGGCCGGGCGTTCAAGGACCTCGGCTTCGACTCCCTGACCGCCGTCGAACTCCGCAACAAGGTCAACACGGCGACCGGCCTCGCGCTGCCGCCCACACTGGTCTTCGACTACCCCAACGCCACGGCGCTCGCCCGCTTCCTCCAGAGCGAGCTGCTCGGATCGCAGGCCGCCGCGCTGCAGGAGCAGCACGCGGCCGCCGCCGACGACGAGCCCATCGCGATCGTGGCGATGAGCTGCCAGCTGCCCGGCGGCGTCGACTCGCCCGAGGCCCTGTGGAACCTCGTGGCGTCCGGCGGTGACGCCATCTCGGAATTCCCGTCCGACCGCGGCTGGGACGTCGACTCGCTCTACGACCCCGACCCCGATCGCCCCGGCAAGACCTACGCGCGCGACGGCGGCTTCCTCCACGACGCCACCGACTTCGACGCCGCCTTCTTCGGCATCAGCCCCCGCGAGGCC
>NZ_LNBE01000010.1 GCF_001445655.1 Streptomyces roseifaciens | reverse complement strand
GCCGGTGCGGCTCGAGTGGCTGCCCCGCTGTCCTTGCGGACCCCGCGGCAACTCGAAGAACTCTACACGACCCCGTAGGGCGCATCAAACCAGTGGCGCAAGCACTTTTCAGGGGCGTACGGTCGACGGCATGACTCGGCATGTGCGTACACAGCAGTGGTGGGCCGCCTGACGGCGGCCCCGACTCCGTGCCTCGCGCATGCACCCAACGGCCGCCGCCTCGGCGGCCGTTTTTGCTGTCCGTGGCGGCGTCCCCTCCAGACAGGGAGCGCACCACCCCATGACCAACCGGATCTTCAGCGGCATCAAGCCCACCGGCCACCTGACGCTCGGCAACTACCTCGGCGCCGTCCGCCAGTGGGTGGAAGTGGACCAGCACAAGGCCGACGCGTTGTTCTGCGTCGTGGATCTGCACGCTCTCACCGTGGAGCACGACCCGGCACGGGTTCGGCGCCTCAGCCGGCAGACGGCCACGCTCATGCTGGCGGCCGGGCTGGATCCGGCGCAGTGCACGGTCTTCGTACAGAGTCACGTCGACGAGCACACCCGGCTCTCCTATGTATTGGAGTGCACGGCGTCCGACGGCGAGATGCGGCGGATGATCCAGTACAAGGAGAAGTCGGTGCGGGAGCGCGCGGCGGGCGGCGGCGTAAGGCTGTCGCTGCTGACGTATCCCGTGCTGATGGCGGCGGACATCCTGGCGTACGGGGCGGACGAGGTCCCGGTGGGGGACGACCAGGCGCAGCACGTCGAGCTGACGCGGGATCTCGCGGTGCGGTTCAACCAGCGGTACGGGCAGACGTTCACCGTGCCGAAGGCGGTGCTGCCGCCGGTGGCCGCCCGGGTCATGGATCTGCAGGATCCGACGGCGAAGATGGGGAAGTCCCACGCGGAGACGGCGGGCATCGTCTATCTGCTGGACGAACCGGACGCCGTGCGCCGGAAGATCATGCGGGCCGTGACCGACAGCGGCAGTGACGTCGTCCACGACCGGGAGACCCGGCCCGGTATCGCGAACCTGCTGGAGATCCTCGCCGCGTGCACCGGCGGAAATCCCGCCGAGCTCGCGGACGGCTATTCCTCGTACGGCGCTCTGAAGCGGGACACCGCCGATGCCGTGCTGGAAGTCCTGCGGCCGCTGCGGGAGCGGCATGTCGAACTGTGCGGCGACCCGGCCTATGTGGATGCCGTGCTCCGGGACGGGGCCGAGCGGGCGCGGAGGATCGCCCGGCCGACGGTGGACGCGGCCTATCGGGCCATCGGCTTGCTGCCCGCGTACTGAACAACACATAGAGAGGTCGCCGACCCGGTCGGCCCACCGCCCGGAAGCCCACCGGCCGAAATCCCGCCAGGTCGGCGACGGTCAGAGGCTCGGAGAATCGAAAGGGGGCCGCCCCGGGGGCCGGCCCAGAGGCGGCCCGGGGACGGCCCGAGGTCGGCCGCCCCGTCAGCCCTCGCCGGAGGCCAGCTCCCGGCTGCGGTCGCGGGCGGCCTCCAGGGCGGCGATCAGCGCGTGCCGTACTCCGTGCTTCTCCAGCTCGCGGATGGCGTTGATCGTCGTGCCGGCCGGCGAGGTGACCGCCTCGCGGAGCTTGACCGGGTGCTCGCCGCTGTCGCGGAGCATGACGGCGGCGCCGATGGCGGCCTGGACGATGAGGTCGTGGGCCTTGTCCCGCGGGAGGCCGAGGAGGATGCCGGCGTCGGTCATCGCCTCGACGAGGAAGTAGAAGTACGCCGGGCCCGAGCCGGACAGCGCCGTCGCCGCGTCCTGCTGGGACTCGGGCACCCGGAGCGTCTTGCCGACGGGCTTGAAGATCGCCTCCGTGCGGAGGAGGTGGTCCTCCGTGGCGTGGGTGCCCGCGGAGATCACCGACATGCCCTCGTCCACCAGGACGGGGGTGTTCGGCATGACGCGCACGACGGGGTTGCCGCCCGGCAGCCGCTCCTCGAAGAAGGACGTGGGGACGCCGGCCGCCGCGCTGATGACCAGCCGGTCGGCGGGCAGGTGTGGGGCGAGCTCGCTGAGGAGCGCCGCCATGTCCTGCGGTTTGACGGCCAGGATCAGGGTGTCCGCAGACTTCGCAGCCTCGGCGTTGGTGACCGTCTCGACGCCGTAGCGGGCGCGGAGGGCCTCGGCGCGCTCGGGGCGGCGGGCGGTGACCAGGAGGTCATCGGTCGACCAGCCGGCGCGGATCATGCCGCTGAGCAGCGCCTCGCCGATCTTGCCGGTGCCGAGGACGGCGACTTTCTGAGCCACGGGCTCACCTCTTCGCTGCGCGGGGATGGGCTGCACGCCGGGCTTCACAGTGCAGCCGGGACTTCACAGTGCACTGGTCGTCAACGCTGGACGGCGTCGGACGTCACCGGAGGGGGCGTGTCCGGCCATCTTTGCACTCCGCGCGCACGTCGTGCGCGCGGGCTCAATTGACCGGTGAGCCCACAGAGGCCTGCGCCGGAGCGATCGGAACAGCCCATTCCGGCCCGCCACCACTGCGTTTACATCGTGGTAACACGCAAACACGCCAACGGCATTGGCCACTTGGACAGAATGACCGCGGGTGTCCACGGCACGCTCCGTCACCCTCTGCCGTCCGGCCGGTCCTCACCCCGACGTCTCCGCTGCCCGTACCCCGACATCCGACAGGCAACGAACGCATCGCTGCGCGACACCGCGCGCTCGGAGGTAATCCTCATGGACAAAATACCCCTCACCCCTGCCCGCAAAGTGCTCGCCAGGACCAAGCTCCGGTCAAACCCTTCCCACGACGGTGCCAACAACGGAGTCGCCCTGCGCCGTGATCTCCGCGCCGACTTCACCGCCTCCCTCGTCGTCTTCCTGATCGCCGTCCCCCTCTCCGTCGGCATCGCCGTCGCCTCGGGCGTCCCGGTCGAACTGGGCCTGGTCACCGGCGTGGTCGGCGGCATCCTCACCGGACTGCTGCCGGGCAGCAGCCTGCAGGTCAGCGGCCCGGCCGCCGGTCTGACCGTGCTCGTCTACGAGGCCGTGCGGGAGTTCGGGCTCACCGCGCTCGGCGTACTCGTCCTCACTGCCGGGCTGCTGCAGATCGCGATGGGGGTGCTGCGCCTGGGCCGGTGGTTCCGGGCGATCTCCGTCGCCGTCATCCAGGGCATGCTGGCCGGCATCGGCCTGGTCCTCATGGCGAGCCAGATCTACGCCATGGCCGACGCCCGCCCACCGGCCGGCGGCCCGGCCAAGATCGCGGGACTTCCCGACCTGATCATCGACACGCTGATCTCGACCGACGCCCTGCTCGCCGCCGCGGTCGGCGTAGGCACGATCGCCGTGCTGGTGCTGTGGCCGCACTGGCAGAAGGGGGCGCAGTTCGTGCCCGCGCCCCTGGTCGCGGTCGCCCTGGCGACGGCCGTGGTCGTCGGCCTGTCCCTGCCCGTGGCCCGGATCGAGGTGAGCGGGATGCTCGAGGCGATCCAGCCGCCGGGCAGCGCGGACTTCGCCCTGCTCGGCGAGATGAGCGTCCTGGGCACGGTCCTGGCCTTCGCGCTCATCGCCTCCGCGGAGACGCTGTTCAGCGCGGCCGCGGTGGACCGGCTGCACGAAGGCCCCCGTACGGACTACGACAAGGAGCTCATCGCCCAGGGCGCCGGCAATACGGTGTGCGGCGCGCTCGGCGCACTGCCGATGACCGCCGTCATCGTCCGCAGCTCGGCCAACGTCCGGGCCGGGGCGAAGACCAAGGCGTCGCGCGTCCTGCACGGCGTCTGGCTGCTCGTCTTCGTCTCGCTCGTCCCCTGGGCCCTGGAGCTCATCCCGGTGGCGGCACTCGCGGGAGTGCTGATGCACGCGGGGTGGAAGTTGCTGCCCTTCCGGGACGTCGCCCGGCTGTGGCGCGAGCACCGCGGCGAGGCCGTGGTGCTCGTGGTGACCACAGGGGCCATCGTGGTGACGAACCTCTTCGAGGGCGTCGTCCTCGGCCTGCTCATGGCCGTCGCCAAGGCCGCCTGGGAGTCCTCGCACGTCCATGTCGAAACACAGACCATGGAGGACGGCACGGTCCGCGTCCGGGTCCTCGGCAACGCGAACTTCCTCCGACTGCCCAGGATCCTGGACGAGTTGGAAGCCTCACTGCCGCCCTCGGGGCGCAACGTGGAGCTCGATCTGAGCGGCCTGCGGCACATGGACCACGCGTGCCGCTCGGTGCTCACGGCGTGGGCGGAACGCAACGCCGAGTGCCGGGGCCCGGTCGCTACCGGGCCCGCGCCCGGCTCGCCGCCACACGCAGGATCCGGACCGTTGAGCGGACAACCTGCTCCTTGACGAACGCCGCCGGCCGCCCGGTCACGACGGACCGGAACGGTGAGTCGTCGCGGTGCACCGGCTGGATGAGGCCGTCGTTGCGGCCGAGGCTGATGCACTGCATGACGTAACGGAAGCGGAGCGGCCGCGCCGGACGGGACTCCAGGTCGGCGAGGACGGAGGCAGCGGCGTGTGCACCCGTGGGCATCGCGGTCGCACACGCCATCCGCAGAGAGGTGGCTGCCGCGTCGCCTGCCACGTAGACGGCCGGATCCGTGGCCGACCGGAGCGTCCGGTCGACCACGATCCGGCCCACCGCGTCGAGCTCGAGGCCCGCCGCACCCGCGAGCCCGGTCAGCGGCCGCAGCGACGCCGACCAGACGGCGACGTCCGCGTCGACTTCGTCCACCGACGTGACGCGCTCCCCCTCCGTGACCCGTACGCGCATCGCGGCGAGAGTCCTACGGAGGTGGGCCCGCCCGTTGACGGACAGGCCGGCGCCGAGCTTGCCGGCAGTGAGGAGGCGGACGTCCCACGCCGGATGCGATTCGGCGATCTCGGAGGCGAGTTCGACGCCGGTGAGCCCGCCGCCGACGACGGCGAGCCGCCCCGGGCCGTCGAGCAGCCGCTTCCCCAGCTCGGCCGCCGACTCCGCGGTGTACGCGCGCTCTCCCACCGTCCGTTCCCCTGCCGTCGGTTCCCCCGCGATGCGGGTGTCCGTGACACTGCCGAGCGCGTAGACGAGCCGGTCGTAGGAGAGCGTCCGGCCGTCGTCCGTACGCACCTCGCGGGCAGCCGGGTCCAGGTCGACGGCGCGCGCGGCGACGTGCCGGATCCCGGTGCCGCGGAGGAACGAGGACAGCGGGTGCGTCACATCCGGTTGCCCGGCCGCGAGTTGGTGAAGCCGGACGCGCTCGGTGAAGCGGTCACTGGGGTCGACGAGAGTAACGCTGACGGCGGTCCCCTGCGCCAGCCGCAGAGCAGCGGTGAGGCCGGCATAGCCGGCGCCGAGGACGATGACGTGGTGTCGGTGCTGTCGGTTCATACCCACCCGACGACGCAGCGGGCAGAAGTGTGACAGTCACAGCTCCTTCGGGCAGAGCTGTTCCGGACACAGCGCCCGCGGATCGAGGTGGCGGAGCTTGTCCGGATTGGCGACGGCGTAGACCTCCGTGATCCGCCCCTCCTGCACGGTGAACGCGAAGACCAGGACCCTGCCCCTGGCCGGGTCGACGGAGACGATGCCCGGTGCGCCGTTGACGTCCCGCATCACCACCCGCATCGACAGCGGGTCGAAGCCGCGGCTGATGCCCTGGGCGAAGCGGGCGACGTTCTCCCTGCCGCACACGGGGCGACGAGCGGCCGAGACCTTTCCGCCGCCATCCGAACGCCACACGACATCCGGATCCAGGACGGACAGGAGAGTCTCGAAGTCGCCGTTCATCACGGCGGCGAGAAAGGCTTCGACGGTACGGCGGTGCTCACCGCGGTCGACGGAACAGCGCGGGGATTCAGCCCGTACGCGCTTCCGTGCACGGGAGGCCGACTGCCGTACGGAAGTCGGAGTCCGGCCCACGACTTCCGCGATCTCGGTGAACGGCACGGAGAACACGTCGTGCAGGATGAACGCCGTCCGCTCGGCCGGCGTGAGCTTCTCCAGCACGGTCAGCAGCGCTATCCCGATGGATTCGTCCAGGGTGACCCGGTCCTCGGGCCCGGGCACTTCGCCCACGACCGGTTCGGGCAGCCAAGGTCCGACATAGGTTTCGCGGCGGGAGCGGGCGGAGCCGAGCTGGTCGAAGCAGATACGGCTGACGACGGTCGTCAGATAGGCGGCCGGGTTGGCAGCCTCCTCGTCGGGGAGCAACTGCCAGCGCAGCCAGGCCTCCTGCAGCGCGTCATCGGCATCGGCGACCGAGCCGGTGATGCGGTAGGCGACGGCCCAGAGTTGTGGGCGGTGTTTCTCGAAATCAGCCAGGGGTGCCATGGGACCGCCGGCTCCTTTCGTGAGCGCAGCTGAGTGGACCGGTGGACCGAAGTGGGTCGGAGTGATTCTGCCCGGAAATGCGAAAAAGCCCCGGTGGTAACCCACCAGGGCTTTTTCTAAAAATTGTT
>NZ_LNBE01000009.1 GCF_001445655.1 Streptomyces roseifaciens | reverse complement strand
CGCGCCGTGCCGCCGTGTCGTCCTTCGGTGTCAGCGGCACCAACGCCCACACCATCCTCGAACAGGCGCCGCCGGCACCGGCCGAGGAAACCATCACCACACCGGCCCCGGCCCTGCTGCCGTGGGTGCTCTCCGCCAAGAGCAGCGCAGCCCTGCGCGATCAGGCGCGACGACTGCTGTCCTTCGTGAAGGACGGCATGTCACCGGCCGATGTCGGCTTCTCGCTCGCCACCACCCGGAGCACCCTGCGCCACAGGGCAGCGGTCATCGGCGAGAGCTGTGACGACTTCCGGCGCGGACTGGGCTACCTGGCCGCCGGAATGCCGTCGCCCGGAGTCGTCCAGGGCCGGCCGGGAGGCAAGACAGGCTTCCTGTTCTCCGGCCAGGGCTCGCAGCGCATCGGCATGGGTCGTGAGCTGTACGAGGCCTACCCCGTCTTCGCCGAGGCCTACGACGAGGTGTGCGCGCGTCTGGATGCGCCGGTGGACGTCGACTCGGAGGAGCTGAACCGGACGGGTTCGACGCAGCCCGCCCTCTTCGCGATCGAGGTGGCGCTGTTCCGGCTCCTCGAATCCTGGGGCGTGCGGCCGGATTACGTGGCCGGTCACTCCGTGGGCGAGATTGCGGCCGCGCATGTGGCCGGGGTGCTATCGCTCGACGACGCGGCGAAGCTGGTCTCTGCCCGTGCTGCGCTGATGCAGGCGCTGCCCTCTGGCGGGGCGATGGTGGCGGTCCAGGCGACCGAGGACGAGGTGTTGCCGCATCTGACCGACGGGGTCGGCATTGCGGCGATCAACGGGCCTCAGTCCGTGGTGATTTCCGGCGCCGAGGACAGCGTGCTGGAGATCGCCGAGGTCTTCACGCAGCAGGGTCGTAAGACGTCGCGGCTGAAGGTGAGCCATGCCTTCCACTCGCCGTTGATGGACCCGATGCTGGAGGACTTTGCCGAGGTCGTCCGCGGCCTCACCTTCAGCGAGCCGCGGATCCCGGTGGTCTCCAACCTCACCGGCCGCCTGGCCGAGCCGTACACCCCCGACTACTGGGTCCGGCACGTCCGCGAAGCGGTCCGCTTCGCCGACGGCATCCGCACCCTGCACGACCTGGGTGTCACGACGTTCGTGGAGATCGGCCCCGGCGGCGTCCTCAGTGGAATGGCGCAAGGCTGCCTGGACGAGGCCGTCACCGTGCCCGCCCTGCGCGCCGACCGCCCCGAGCGGCAGGCCGTCGTCACGGCCCTGGCGCACCTGCACACGCACGGCGTCCCCGTGGACTGGACCGCGTTCTTCTCCGGTGCCCGGACGGTCGACCTGCCCACGTACGCGTTCCAGCACGAGCGGTACTGGGTGGACGCGCCGGAGACCGCTGCTGCTGCGGCCGTGGCGGACCCGGTGGATGCGGAGTTCTGGGAGACCGTGGAGCGCGAGGACCTGCAGGCCCTCGCCGGCACCCTCGACATCCGTGCCGAGGACGCGTTCAGCGACGTCCTGCCGAGGCTGTCGTCGTGGCGGCGGCAGCGCAAGGAGCAGTCCACCGTGGACGGGTGGCGCTACGGCATCACCTGGAAAGGGATCCCCGACCCCGAGAGCCCGGCCGACCGGAACGGTGTATGGCTGGTTCCGGTCAGCGCTGCGCAGCTCGGCGACGACTGGGTCGCCGCCTGCCTCCGCGGGCTGACCGACCGCGGCCTGGCTCCGCTGCCGGTCCCGGTCGACCCGGCCACCGGCCGCGACGACCTGGCCGCGCAGCTCGCCGGGGCAGCCGGTGACGAGACCGTGGCGGGCGTCCTGTCGCTGCTCGCCGTCGATGGCGAGCCCGCTCCGGCGGCCGCGGCGCTGACCACCGGCGTCGCGCTGTCCGTCCTGCTCGTCCAGGCCCTGGGCGACGCGGGCGTCGGCGCCCCGCTGTGGTGCGCGACCCGGAACGCCATGGGCGTCGGCCCCGCCGACGAGGTGGCGGACGCCTTCCAGTCCCAGGTCTGGGGCCTGGGCCGGGTGGCGGCGCTGGAGCACGCGCAGCGTTGGGGCGGTCTCGTCGACCTGCCCGGGACGATCGACGACCGGATCGCCGGCCGTCTCGCCGCGGTGCTCGGCCAGTCGGCCGAGGACCAGGTCGCGATCCGCGACCGCGGGGTGTTCGGGCGGCGTCTGTCCCGTCTGCCCGCAGGCAGGACCGGCCGTTCCTGGTCGCCGCGCGGCACGGTGCTGATCACGGGTGGTACGGGTGCGCTGGGCGGCCATGTCGCCCGCTGGCTGGCGGGCGCGGGCGCCAAACACCTCGTGCTGACCAGCCGCCGGGGCCTCGATGCGCCCGGCGCCGGTGAGCTGAAGTCCGAGCTGGAGGAGCTCGGCGCCCGTGTGACGGTCGCGGCCTGTGACGTGGCCGACCGCGAGGCGCTGGCCGCGCTGCTCGCCGAGCACCCGGTGAACGCCGTCGTCCACACGGCCGGCACCGCCGAAGCGGGCATGCTCGCCGAGACGAATCTCGGCGACTTCGCAGCGACGGTCGCCGCGAAGGCCCTCGGAGCCGTACACCTCCACGAACTGCTCGGGGACCGGGACCTGGACGCCTTCGTCCTCTTCTCCTCCATCTCCGGGGTGTGGGGCGGCGGCGGGCAGGCCGCGTACTCGGCCGCGAACGCCTTCCTCGACGGCCTGGCGCAGCACCGGCGGGCCCGGGGCCTCGCCGCGACCGCGATCGCCTGGGGCCCGTGGGGCGAGGGCGGGATGGTCGCCGACGCCGGGGACGAGGAGCGGCTGCGGCAGCGCGGTCTGACCGTGCTGCGGCCGGACCGGGCGATCTCCGCGCTGCACGGTGCGCTGAGCGACGGCGACGGCGCGGTCACCGTGGCGGACGTGGACTGGGAGCGGTTCATCGTCCCGTTCACCGTCAGCAGGCCGAGCGTGCTGCTGAGCGAGCTGCCCGAGGTCAGGGACGCCCTGGCCGAGGAGCCCGCCGAGCGGGCCGCGGAGCCGTCCGCGCTGCAGGAGAAGCTGTCCGGGCTCTCCGAGGGCGAACAGCAACGCCTGCTCGTGGACACGGTCCGCGCGCACGCGGCGGCCGTCCTCGGCCACAGCGGCACGGCGGCGGTGGAACCGGACCTGGCGTTCCGGGACCTCGGCTTCGACTCCCTCACGGCGGTCGAGCTGCGCAACCTGCTCACCGCTGACACCGGCCTGACCCTGCCCGCGACCCTGGTCTTCGACCACCCGACGCCCGAGGCGATCGCCCGGTACCTACGGACCGAACTGGCCGGCGGTACGGGTGCGGCCGAGGCATCGGTCTTCAGCGAACTGGACCGGCTGGAGTCGGTGATCTCGACGGCCGCCTCCGCCGAGGAGACGGTCCGGTCAGGGGTGCGGAGGCGCCTGCAGGAGCTGCTGGCCCTGGTGAACTCCGCCGGGGAACAGGGAGCGGAATCCGCTGACGCACAGCGGCAGCTCCAGGACGCGACGATCGACGACATCTTCGATCTGATCGATCAAGATCTAGAAAATTCCTAGTTCTTGGCGCTCTACCTTTAACGACAGCCGAGGACGGACGGGGCGGATGAGCAGCAACGAAGACAGGCTTCTCGAGTATCTCAAGCGCGTCACCGGGGACCTTCGCCAGGTCCGGGAGCGCCTTCGCGAGGTCGAGGAGAAGGACCAGGAACCCATCGCGATCGTCGGCATGGCGTGCCGGTATCCGGGCGGGGTGCGCTCGCCGGAGGACCTGTGGCAGCTGGTGGTCTCCGGTGGCGACGCGGTCGGGGAGTTCCCCGCGGACCGGGGCTGGGACGTGGAGGACATCTACGACCCGGACCCGGAGGCGTCGGGCAAGACGTACGCGCGGCACGGTGGATTCCTCTACGAGGCGGGGGAGTTCGACCCGGGGTTCTTCGGGATCTCGCCGCGTGAGGCCGTGGCGATGGATCCGCAGCAGCGGTTGCTGCTGGAGACCACGTGGGAGACGTTCGAGCGGGCCGGCATCGACGCCGAGTCGGTGCGGGGGAGCCGCACCGGTGTCTTCGTCGGCTCCGGCTACCAGGACTACGTCAACCTCCTGCTCGGCGTGGCCGGCGAGGCCTCTGACGGCCACGTCGGGACCGGCAACTCGGCCAGCGTGATGTCCGGCCGCATCGCCTACACCTTCGGCCTGGAAGGCCCGGCGGTCACCGTCGACACGGCGTGCTCGTCGTCGCTCGTGGCGCTCCACTGGGCGATCCAGGCGCTGCGCAGCGGCGAGTGCTCGATGGCGCTGGCCGGCGGTGTGCAGGTGATGACCACACCCACCGCGTTCGTGGAGTTCAGCCGCCAGCGCGGACTGGCCCCGGACGGGCGGTGCAAGCCGTTCGCCGCCGCGGCGGACGGCACCGGCTGGGCCGAGGGTGTCGGCATGCTCCTGGTGGAGCGGCTCTCCGACGCCCGCCGCAACGGGCACCGGGTGCTGGCGGTCGTGCGCGGCAGCGCCGTCAACCAGGACGGCGCGTCCAACGGCCTGACGGCGCCGAACGGGCCCGCGCAGCAGCGTGTCATCCGCCAGGCGCTGGCCTCGGCCGGTCTGTCTCCCGCCCAGGTCGACGCGGTGGAGGCGCACGGTACGGGTACGACGCTGGGCGACCCGATCGAGGCGCAGGCGCTGCTGGCGACGTACGGCCGGGAGCGGCCGGAGGGACGGCCGTTGTGGCTGGGGTCGCTGAAGTCCAACATCGGTCACTCGCAGGCGGCGGCCGGTGTCGGCGGCATCATCAAGATGGTCATGGCGATGCGCCATGGCGTCCTGCCGCAGACCTTGCACGTCGATGAGCCGACGCCGCACGTGGACTGGACCGCCGGTGACGTCCGGCTGCTGACTGAAGCGATGGACTGGCCGGAGTCGGACCACCCGCGCCGTGCCGCCGTGTCCTCCTTCGGTGTCAGCGGCACCAACGCCCACACCATCCTCGAACAGGCGCCGGCCCAGGACGAGGAGCCCGCAGGGGCTCCCGCCACCGGCCCCCTGGCGTGGGTGCTCTCCGCCAAGAGCGACGAGGCGCTGCAGGCCCAGGCGGCCCGGCTGTTGTCCGTCACCGACGGTGACGTATCGCCGACGGACGTCGGAATGTCGCTGGCCACGACCCGGGCGGCCCTGCGACACCGGGCCGCGGTGGTGGGGGAGAGCCGTGAGGAACTCCTCCACGGTCTGCGTGACTTGGCCGCCGGTACCCCGTCGCCCGGTGTGCTGCTGGGCCGCCCGGCGGGCGGCAAGACCGGGTTCCTGTTCTCCGGCCAGGGCTCGCAGCGCATCGGCATGGGTCGTGAGCTGTACGAGGCCTACCCCGTCTTCGCCGAGGCCTACGACGAGGTGTGCGCGCAACTGGACGCGCCCGTCGACGTCGATGCGGAAACGCTTCACCAGACCGGGTGCACCCAGCCCGCGCTGTTCGCGATCGAGGTGGCGCTGTTCCGGCTCCTCGAATCCTGGGGCATCCGGCCCGACTTCGTCGTGGGCCACTCCGTGGGCGAGATCGCGGCCGCACACGTGGCCGGCGCGCTGTCGCTCGCCGACGCGGCCAAGCTCGTGTCCGCCCGTGCCGCGCTGATGCAGGCGCTGCCGGCCGGCGGTGCGATGGTCGCCGTGCAGGCCACCGAAGAGGAGATCCTGCCGCACCTCACCGACGAGGTGAACATCGCCGCGGTCAACGGGCCGCAGTCGGTGGTGATCTCCGGTGACGAGACGGCAGCCCTGGCGGTCGCCGCGGCCTTCGCCGAGCAGGGCCGAAAGACGTCCCGGCTGAAGGTCAGCCACGCGTTCCACTCGCCGCTCATGGACCCCATGCTCGACGAGTTCGCCCAGGTGGTGCGCGGACTGACCTTCGAGGAACCGCAGCTCCCCGTCGTCTCCAACGTCACGGGCCGGCTCGTCGACGCGTACACGGCCGAGTACTGGGTCCGGCACGTCCGCGAGGCGGTCCGCTTCGCCGACGGCGTGCAGACCCTCGCCGACCTCGGCGTGACGACGTTCGTGGAGATCGGCCCCGGCGGCGTCCTGAGCGGCATGGCGCAGGGCTGCGCGGACACGGCCGTCACGGTTCCGCTGCTGCGCGCGGACCGTCCCGAGCGCCAGGCGCTCGTCACGGCTCTCGCGCAACTGCACACCCACGGCGTAGCGGTGGACTGGAACGTCTTCTACTCCGGTGCGCGGAAGACCGACCTGCCGACGTATGCGTTCCAGCACGAGCGGTACTGGGTGGACGCGCCGGAGGCCGCCGCTGCCGCAGCGGTGGATCCGGTGGACGCGCAGTTCTGGGAGACCGTGGAGCGCGAGGACCTGCAGGCCCTCGCCGAGACCCTGGACGTCGGTGCCGAGGACGCGCTCAGCGACGTCCTGCCGGCGCTGTCGTCGTGGCGGCGGCAGCGCAAGGAGCGGTCCGCCGCAGAAGGCTGGCGCTACCGCGAGTCGTGGAAGCGCCTGGGCGAGCTCGCGCCGGCCGGCCCCGGCGGCACCTGGCTGCTGGCCGTGCCGGAGGAGGAGAACGAGCAGATCGCCGCGGTCCGCACCGCGCTCACCGCCCGCGGCGCCGATGTGCGGACCCTGGTCGTCGGCTCGGCGAGCGACCGCGCAGGGCTGGCCGGGGAACTGGCCGGGCTCGGACCCGTCGACGGCGTGCTGTCCCTGCTCGTCACCGACGACCCCGTGCTGCCCACCCTGCTGCTCGTCCAGGCCCTGGGCGACGCGGGCGTCGACGCCCCGCTGTGGTGCCTCACCTCGGGCGCGGTGGCCGTCAGCGCTTCCGACGCCGTACGCAACGCACGGCACGCCCAGGTCTGGGGACTGGGCCGCACGGTCGCCCTGGAGCTGCCCCGGCGCTGGGGCGGCCTGATCGACCTGCCCGAGACCGTCGACGAGCAGGCCGCCGCACGCCTCGCCGGAGTGCTGGCACAGGCGCGGAGCGGCCGGTGGGACGAGGACCAGCTCGCGGTCCGCGCCTCCGGCGTCTTCGCCCGGCGGCTCGCCCACGCACCGGCCCGCCCGGCCACCGGCCGCTGGCAGCCCCGGGGCACCGTCCTGATCACCGGCGGTACGGGTGCGCTGGGCGGCCACGTCGCCCGCTGGCTGGCGCGCAACGGCGCCGAGCACCTCGTCCTCGCCGGCCGCCGGGGCCCGGACGCGCCGGGCGCCGCCGCCCTGCGGGCCGAACTGGAGGCCCTCGGCGCCCGCGTCACCGTCGCCGCGTGCGACGTGGCCGACCGCGACGCCGTCGCCGCCCTGCTCGCCGAGCACACCCTCACCGCCGTCGTGCACACGGCCGGAGTCGCCGACGCCGGCATGACGGACGCCACGACGCCGGCCGCCTTCGCCGCCGCGCTCGCCGCGAAGGCCGGCGGCGCGGCCCACCTGGACGAGCTGCTGGGCGATCAGGAGCTCGACGCCTTCGTCCTCTTCTCCTCCATCTCCGGCGTCTGGGGCAGCGGCGGCCAGGCCGCCTACGCCGCCGGCAACGCCTTCCTGGACGGGCTCGCACGGCAGCGCCGTGGCCGGGGCCTCACCGCGACCGCCGTCTCCTGGGGCCCCTGGGCCGACGGAGGCATGGTCGAGGACGGGGACGACGAGGAGCGCCTGCGCCGCCGCGGGCTCCGCGCGATGACCCCCGACTCGGCGATCACCGCCCTGCAGCGCGCACTCGACCGCGACGAAACGCTGCTGACCGTGGCCGACGTGGACTGGTCGCGCTTCATCGTGCCCTTCACCCTCGGCCGCCCCAGCCCGCTGCTCGGCGACCTCCCCGAGGTGCGCGCGACGCTCGCGGAGGACGCCCCCGGCACGGGCCCCGGCTCCGGGGCGCTCGCCGGGAGCCTGGCCGGGCTGTCGCCCGAGGACCGCGAACGCGCCCTCGTGGACCTCGTGCGCACGCACGCCGCCGCCGTCCTCGGCCACCGCGGAGCGGGCGCGGTCGAGGCCGACCGGCCCTTCCGGGACCTCGGCTTCGACTCCCTGACCGCGGTGGAGCTCCGCAACCGGATCAACGAGGCGACCGGCCTGGCCCTGCCCACGACCCTGGTCTTCGACCACCCCACGGCCGCGGACCTCGCCGCCCACCTGCTCGCCGAACTCACCGGCGGGGAGGACCCGGAAGCCACGGCCTCGGCCGCCGCCGCCGTACTGGACGAGCCCATCGCCATCATCGGGATGGCCTGCCGCTACCCCGGCGACGTGCGCTCGCCCGAGGACCTGTGGGAGCTGGTCGCCTCCGGCCGCGACGCGATCTCCCGCTTCCCCGGCAACCGCGGCTGGAACGTCGAGGCGCTCTACCACCCGGACCCCGACCACCCCGGCACCACGTACACCACCCAGGGCGGATTCCTGCACGACGCGGACGAGTTCGATCCCGCCGTCTTCGGGATCAGCCCGCGCGAGGCCGTCGCCATGGACCCGCAGCAGCGCCTGCTGCTGGAGACCACGTGGGAGGCCTTCGAACGCGCCGGGATCGCCCCGCACACCGTGCGCTCCACTGCCACCGGCGTGTTCGTCGGCTCCGGCTACCAGGACTACACCGCCCGCCCGCTCAAGGTGCCCGACGGCGTCGAGGGCTACATCCCCAGCGGCAACGCGGCCAGCGTGATCACCGGCCGCCTCTCCTACGCCTTCGGCCTGCAGGGGCCGTCGGTCACCGTCGACACCGCGTGCTCGTCCTCGCTGACCGCCCTCCACCTCGCCGTGCAGGCACTGCGCAACGGCGAGTGCTCCATGGCGCTGGCCGGTGGCGTGATGGTGATGGCCGGCCCGTCCGCGTTCACGATGTCGAGCAGGCAGCGCGCGCTGTCCGCCGACGGCCGCTGCAAGGCGTTCTCCTCGACCGCCGACGGCACCGGCTTCGCCGAGGGCGTCGGCCTGGTCCTGGTCGAGCGCCTGTCCGACGCGCGCCGCAACGGGCACGAGGTGCTGGCCGTCGTACGGGGCAGCGCGGTCAACCAGGACGGCGCCTCCAACGGCCTGACCGCCCCCAGCGGCAAGGCCCAGCAGCAGGTGATCCGGCAGGCCCTGGCCAACGCCCGGCTCGCCCCGGGCGAGGTGGACGCCGTGGAGGCCCACGGCACCGGCACCAAGCTCGGCGACCCCATCGAGGCCCAGGCACTGCTGGCCACGTACGGCAAGGAGCGCGAAGCGCACCCGCTGTGGCTCGGCTCGCTGAAGTCCAACATCGGCCACTCCCAGGCGGCCGCAGGCGTCGGCGGCGTCATCAAGATGGTGATGGCCATCCGCAACGGCGTCCTGCCGCAGACCCTGCACGTCGACGAGCCGACCCCGGACGTCGACTGGACCGGCGGGAACGTACGCCTGCTGACCGAGCAGACCGCCTGGCCCGACCGGGGCAGGCCGCGGCGCGCCGCCGTCTCCTCGTTCGGCATGAGCGGCACCAACGTGCACACCATCATCGAGCAGGCCCCGGAGACCGGGCCCGCCGCCGAGGACGAGCAGACCCGCGCAACCCCGGACGACACCGCCACCGCCCAGGCCGTGGACGTGTTCCCGTGGGCCCTGTCCGCGAAGTCCGCGCGGGCCCTGCGCGAGCAGGCCCGCCGGCTGCTGAACCACCTCGACCGCACCGAAGACCTCTCCCTGCCCGACGTGGGCCGCGCCCTCGTCACCACGCGGACGCAGCTTGAGCAGCGGGCCGTGGTCGTCGGCCGCGACCGGCACGAACTGCGGGCCGGGCTCGCGGCGCTCGCCGAGGGCGAGCCCGCGGACACCGTGGTCCAGGGCTCCACCACGGCCTCCGGCAAGGTCGTGCTCGTCTTCCCCGGCCACGGCTCGCAGTGGACCGGAATGGCCGCGGAACTGCTGGAGACCTCCCCGGTCTTCGCCGAGCAGGCGAAGGCCTGCGCCGAGGCCTTCGCCCCCTATCTCGACTGGCCGCTGCTCGACGTCCTGCGCGCCGAGCCGGGCGCGCCGGGCATGGCGGACGTGGAGGTCGCCCAGCCCGCGCTGTTCACGGTGATGGTGTCGCTGGCCGCCCTGTGGCGCTCCTACGGAGTGACGCCCGCCGCCGTCGTCGGCCACTCGCAGGGCGAGGTCGCCGCCGCGTACGTCGCGGGGGCGCTGACGCTGGACGACGCGGCCCGGATCGTGGCCCTGCGCAGCCGCACGCTCACCAAGCTCATCGGCAAGGGCGCGATGCTCGCGGTCGCGATGCCCGCCGACCGGGCCCGCGCGAGGCTGGAGAAGTACGGGGACCGGCTGTCGGTCGCCGCCGTCAACGGGCCCGCAGCCCTGACCGTCTCCGGGGAGCCCGGCGCGGTCGACGAACTGCTGGCGGAGCTCGAAGGCGAAGGCGTCCGCGTGCGCAAGGTCCGCGGCGCCACCGGCGCCGGGCACTCCGCCCAGGTCGAGAGTCTGCGCTCGGAGCTGCTGGAGCTGCTGGCCCCGGTCGCGCCGCGCACGGGGGACGTCCCCTTCTACTCCACGGTGACCGGCGCGGTGCTGGACACCGCCACCCTGGACGCCGAGTACTGGTACCGCAACGCCCGCCGCACGGTGGAGTTCGAGCAGACCGTACGGACGCTGCTGGACGACGGGCACGGGGTGTTCGTCGAGTGCAGCCCGCACCCGCTGCTGGCCGGTGCCGTGCAGGAGATCGCGGAGGAGGCAGGCGCCGACGCCGTGACCGGCGCGTCGCTGCGCAGGGACCAGGGCGGCATGGACCGCTTCCTGCGCTCCGTGGCCGAACTGCACGTCAACGGCGTGCACGTGGACTGGACGGTCCCCTTCGCGGGGCACCCCGAACAGCGCGTGGACCTGCCGACGTACGCGTTCCAGCGGCAGCGGTACTGGCTGGAGGGCGCCGACCCGGTGCCCGCGGGCGCCGACCCGGTCGAGGCCCGCTTCTGGGAACTGGTCGAGAACACGGACCTGCCCGGGCTCGCCGGTGAGCTCGGGGCGGACGACGCCGCCCTCATCGGCCCGGCGCTGCCGGTGCTGTCCGCCTGGCGCCGCCGCAGCCAAGAGAAGTCCACGGTGGACGGCTGGCGCTACCGAGTCGCCTTCCGGCAGCTGACCGACGCCCCGGCGGCCCCGGACCTGGACGGCCTGTGGCTCGCCGTCCTCCCCGCCGGACTCGCCGACGAGGAGTGGGCGCCCTGCGTCGTCGGCGTGCTCGGCGCCCACGGCGCCAAGGTGCGGGTCGTCGAACTCCCCGTCGACTGCGACCGCGCGGACGCCGCGAACCGGCTCGCCGAGGAGCTCGGCACCGAACAGCCCGCCGGAGTCCTCTCGATGCTCGGCCTCGCACCCGGCCGGCACCCGGCCCACCCGACGCTGTCCGCGAGCCTCGCCGCGACCGTGACCCTGCTGCAGGCACTGGGCGACCTCGACGTCCAGGCACCGCTGTGGTGCGCGACCCGCGGCGCCGTGTCCACCGGCGCCTCCGACCCGCTGCGCGACGCCGACCAGGCACAGCTGTGGGGCCTGGGCATCGTCGCGGCACTGGAACTGCCCCGGCGCTGGGGCGGCCTGGTCGACCTGCCCGAGGCGCTGGACGAGCACGCACTGCGCCGCCTGGCCGGAGTGCTGGCCCAGCATGACGAGGACCAGCTCGCCGTACGCGCCGACGGCGTGTTCGGCCGGCGCATGGTCCGCGCACGGCCCGCCGACGCGGAGCCCGCCACGCCGTGGCGGCCCCGCGGCACCGTCCTGGTCACCGGCGGCACCGGCGGCGTGGGCCGCAACCTCGCCCGCTGGCTCGCCGGGGCGGGCGCCGAGCACCTGGTCCTGACCAGCAGGAGCGGGCCCGACGCCCCCGGAGCGCAGGAACTGCACGCGGAGCTGACCGCACTGGGCGCCGAAGTCACTATCGCCGTCTGCGACATCGCCGACCGCGACGCGGTCGCGCGGCTGCTCGCCGGCATCGAGGACCGGCACCCGCTCACCGCGGTGCTGCACGCCGCCGGTACGGCACGGTCGTCCATGCTGGCCCACGCCGGCCTCGACGAGTTCGCCGAGGCCGCGGCCTCCAAGGTCACCGGTGCCGTCCACCTGGACGAGCTGCTCGACGGCCGTGACCTGGACGCCTTCGTCCTCTTCGCCTCCGGCGCCGGCGTCTGGGGCAGCGGCGGACAGGCCTCCTACGCCTCCGCCAACGCCTTCCTCGACGCGCTGGCACTGCGGCGGCGGGCCCGCGGCCTGACCGCGACCTCGGTCGCCTGGGGCGGCTGGGCCGGCGGCGGCATGGTCGACGACGCGGTCCAGGAGCGCGGCGAGAAGCGGGGCCTGGGCTTCATGCCCCCCGAGCTGGCCATCTCCGCACTGCGCCAGGCGGTCGAGCACGACGAGGCGGCCCTGACCGTCGCCCCGATCGACTGGGAGAAGTTCCTGCCCGCCTTCACCGTCGGACGGCCCAGCCCGCTGCTGGCCGACCTCCCGGACGTACAGCGGCTCCTGGAGGCCGAGCAGGCCGCCGGCGAGGAGACCGGCGCCGAAGCGGGCCTGGCGGCCGAACTCGCCGGACTCGCCCCGGCCGGGCAGGAGGAGCGGCTGCTGGAGCACATCCGCTCCCAGAGCGCCGTCGTCCTCGGCCACGCGTCGGCCGAGGACGTGCCGCCCACCGCGCAGTTCCTGGAGCTGGGCTTCGACTCGCTCACCGCGATCGACCTGCGGCGGCGCCTGTCGGCCGCGACCGGTCTCAAGCTGCCCGCAGGACTGGCCTTCGACCACCCCACGCCCGCCAGGCTCGCCAAGCACCTGCTGACGCGGCTCGGCGGCGCCGGCCGCGGCGCCGCCGCGGAGGAGGAGAGGCCGGCCGACATGCTGGTGCAGCTCTACCAGCACGCGAGCGAGAACGGCACGGCCGCCGAGGCCATGGGCATGCTCATGGATGCGGCCCGCTTCCGGCGCTCCTTCGAGCGGCCCGAGGAACTGGACCGGCCGCCCGCCCCGGTGCGGTTCTCGCAGGGCGACCGGCCCTTCGCACTGATGTGCTTCTCGCCGTACGTCGTACCGGCCGGGGCGCACCAGTACGCCCGGTTCGCCGCACCCTTCCGCGACCGGATGGACATGTGGGCGCTGACCCACCCCGGCTACGAGAAGGGCGAGCCGGTCCCCTCCGACGTGGAGGCCGTGCTCAGCCTGCACGCGCGGACCGTGCTGGAATGCGCCGGCGGCAAGCCCGTCGTCCTGCTCGGCTACTCCTCGGGCGGCTGGATCGCCCACGGCGTGGCGGCCCGCCTGGAGGCCATGGGCGAGAAGCCCGCGGCCGTGGTGATGGTCGACAGCTTCAGCCGCGAGATCCCCTTCGACCGCCAGGTGCTCAACGCCATGGCCCAAGCGCAGTCGCAGCGCCTGGACTTCATGAGGTCCGGCGGCGAACAGCTCACCGCGATGGGCCGCTACATGCACCTGTTCGACGACTGGGCCGCGCCGGAGATCGCCGCGCCGACCCTGCTCGTGCGGGCGGGCGAGCCCATGCCGGCGGCCGGCGCAACGGACGGCGACGGACGCGCGGCACCGCCCGAGCACGTCGGCACGACCGTCGAAGTGGCCGGAAACCACTACTCGATGATGGAGGACCACGCCGGCACCACCGCGGCGGCGGTGGAGTCCTGGCTGGCGGACATCGTCACGGATCCGTCCGGCCCCGCCGTCCCTCCGGACGCAACGACCTGATGACCGGCCCGCGACCACCGCGAGCACCCCGGACCAGACAGAGCAGATGTGGGAGACAGACATGACGAAGGCTCTCTACGAGATCGGCGAGACCCCGCCGCTCGGTGAGGTCCCGCCGCAGATGTACGCCTCGGTGATCCGGCAGAACCGCTTCGGCCAGCCGAAGCAGGCGTTCCGCACCGAGGTCGTCGACACCCCCGCCGTGGGCCGGGGCCAGGTGCTGGTCTACGTGATGGCCGCCGGCATCAACTACAACAACGTGTGGTCCTCGCTGGGCACGCCGGTCGACGTCATCGGGATGCGTCAGCGCCAGGGCCGGCCCGAGGACTTCCACATCGGCGGCTCGGAGGCCTCCGGCGTGGTCTGGGCCGTCGGCGAAGGCGTCCGCAACGTCAAGGTCGGCGACCAGGTGCTGGTCACCAGCGGCCAGTGGGACGAGACCGCCGAGGACATCCGGCTGGGCACGGACCCCCTGGTCTCGGAGAGCATCAAGGCCTGGGGATACGAGACCAACTACGGCTCCTTCGCGCAGTTCTGCCGCGTCGACGAGTACCAGTGCCACCCCAAGCCCGCCCACCTGTCGTGGGAGAAGTCGGCGGCCTTCCTGCTCACCGGGCCCACCGCCTACCGGCAGCTCCTGGGCTGGCAGGGCAACACGGTCCGCCCCGGCGACCCCGTCCTCATCTGGGGCGGCGCGGGCGGCCTCGGCTCGATGGCCATCCAGATCGTCAGGCTGGCCGGCGGCATCCCGATCGCCGTGGTCTCCGACGAGGACCGCGCCGCGTACTGCCGCAGCCTCGGGGCGGAAGGCACCATCAACCGCCGCGACTTCGACCACTGGGGCCGGCTGCCCGACGTCGGGGACGCCGAGGCGTCGGCACGGTTCCTGCGCGGCGCCCGCGGGATCGGCAAGAAGATCTGGGAGATCCTCGGCGAGCGCAAGTCCCCGCGGATCGTGCTGGAGCACAGCGGCCAGGACACCCTGCCGACCTCGATGTACCTGTGCGACAACGCCGGCATGGTGGTGATCTGCGGCGGCACCTCCGGCTACAACGGCGACGTCGACCTGCGCCACCTGTGGATGCGCTCCAAGCGCCTCCAGGGCTCGCACTACGCCGGCACCCGCGAGTGCCGCGAGGTCATCAGCCTCGTCGGCTCCGGCATGCTCGACCCCTGCCTGTCCGCCTGCGAGGGCTTCGAGGACATCGGGCGCATGCACCAGATGATGCACGACAACGTGCACCCCTCCGGGAACATGGCCGTCCTCGTGAACGCGCCCCGGCGCGGTGAGACGACGCTCGCACTCCCCGCCGCCTGACCGATCCCGCCGCAGGAACCCTCCCCCTCCCACCAGCAAGTGCAAGGAGAGTCATGTCCCAGCCCACCGCCGGCGCGCCCGCCGTCCCCAAAGCCCGCAGCTGCCCGTTCCTGCCGCCGGACGGCTTCGCCGACATCCGGGAGGCCGCCCCGGTGACCCGGGCCACCTTCACCAGCGGCCGGGAGGCGTGGCTGGTGACCGGCTACGAGCAGGTCCGCGCCCTGCTGCGCGACCCCTCGTTCAGCGTCCAGGTGCCCCACGCGCTGCACACCCAGGACGGCGTCGTCACCCAGAAGCCCGGCCGCGGCAGCCTGCTGTGGCAGGACGAGCCGGAGCACACCGCCGACCGCAAGCTGCTCGCCAAGGAGTTCACCGTCCGGCGCATGCAGGCGCTCCGGCCGAACATCCAGCGCATCGTCGACGAGCACCTCGACGCCATCGAGGCGCAGGGCGGCCCGGTCGACCTGGTGAAGACCTTCGCCAACCCGGTGCCGTCCATGGTGATCTCCGACCTGTTCGGCGTCCCGGTCGAGCGGCGGGCGGAGTTCCAGGAGATCGCCGAGGCGATGATGCGCGTCGACCAGGACGTCGCCGCCACCGAGGCCGCCGGCATGCGCCTGGGCGGGCTGCTCTACCAGCTCGTCCAGGAGCGCCGGGCCAACCCGGGCGACGACCTGATCTCGGCGCTGATCACCACCGAGGACACCGACGGCGTCGTCGACGACATGTTCCTCATGAACGCGGCCGGCACCCTGCTGATCGCGGCCCACGACACCACCGCGTGCATGATCGGTCTCGGTGCCGCGCTGCTGCTCGACCGCCCCGACCAGCTGGCCCTGCTCCGCGAGGACCCGTCGCTGATCGGCAACACGGTCGAGGAGCTGCTGCGCTACCTCACCATCGGCCAGTTCGGCGGCGAGCGCGTCGCCACCGAGGACGTGGAGCTCGACGGCGTCCGCATCGCCAAGGGCGAGCAGGTCGTCGCGCACGTCCTGGCCGCCGACTTCGACCCCGCCTTCGTGGAGGAGCCGGAGCGGTTCGACATCACCCGCCGCCCCGCGCCGCACCTGGCCTTCGGCTTCGGCGCCCACCAGTGCATAGGCCAGCAACTCGCCCGGATCGAGCTCCAGATCGTCTTCGAGACGCTCTTCCGGCGCTTCCCGACCCTGCGCCTGGCCAAGCCCGTCGAGGAGCTCCGCTTCCGCAACGACATGGTCTTCTACGGCGTGCACGAGCTCCCCGTCACCTGGTGACCCCCGCGCCCCGGTGAAGCCCCCACCCGGTGAGCAGCGCCCGCGGCCCGCGGGCGCTGCTCACCTTTCCGGCGCCGGGTCGTGCCGGGAGGACCGGGAGGGCCGCGAACACTAGGGGTTGCCCTACTTCCGGGCGCATAGCCTGGCGGACATTGGGATTCCGACGAGGCGGCGGTCCGGTGCGGCTCCTTCGGCAATTGTCCGAGCCAGGGTCCGGGACTGAACGATCAGGCGTTGACCGAACCGCGAAAGGCCTTGCTGACGGATTGAATTTACTCGCCAGTATCCATGAATGACGGCTCCGCTGATCGTTTTGAAAGGCACGACATGACCGAGACCGATATCCGCTCCACCGGGTCGCCGGACCTCGCCTTCCCCCAGGACCGGACCTGCCCGTACCAGCCGCCGAAGGCCTACGCGGACGGGCGGGGCCAGGGCCCGCTGTCGCGGGTGGAGCTGTTCGACGGCCGCCCGGCGTGGATGGTGACGGGGCATGCCGAAGGGCGTGCGCTGCTCGCCGACCCCCGGCTGTCCTCCGACTGGGGCCACCCGGTCTTCCCCGTCGTCGTCCGGCGCACGGAGGACCGCGGCGGCCTCGCGTTCCCGCTGATCGGTGTCGACGACCCCGAGCACGCCCGGCAGCGCCGCATGCTGATTCCCAGCTTCGGCGTCAAGCGCATGGCCGCCATGCGCCCCCTGATCCAGGACCTCGTCGACCGGCTGTTGGACGACATGCTGGAGAAGGGGCCGACCGCGGACCTGGTGTCGGCCTTCGCCCTGCCCGTGCCCTCCATGGCGATCTGCGAGCTGCTCGGCGTCCCGTACGGCGACCACGACTTCTTCGAGGAGCGTTCGCGCGACTTCGTGGGCGCCGCGACCTCCGCGGAGGCCGACGCGGCCTTCGCCGCGCTGTACGGCTACCTGCACGGCCTGGTCGCGAAGAAGCAGGCCGAACCCGGCGACGGCCTGCTGGACGAGCTGATAGCACGTCAGCTCGAAGAAGGCGCACTGGACCACAACGAGGTGGTCATGATCGCGCTGGTCCTGCTGGTGGCCGGCCACGAGACCACCGTCAACGCGATCGCCCTCGGCGCCCTCACGCTCCTCGAACACCCCGAGCAGCTCGAAGCCCTGCGCAACGATCCCGGCCTGATCTCCGGAACGGTCGAGGAACTGCTGCGGTTCACCTCCGTCTCGGACTACATGGTCCGGATGGCCAAGGAGGACATCGAGGTCGGCGACGAGACCATCAAGGCCGGGGACGCCGTGGTGGTCTCCATCTCGCTGATGAACCGCGACGCCAAGGCGTACGAGAACCCCGACGCCTTCGACGTCCGGCGGAACGCGCGGCACCACGTCGGCTTCGGCCACGGCATCCACCAGTGCCTCGGGCAGAACCTCGCGCGTGCCGAGATCGAAATCGCCCTCGGCACGCTCGTCACCCGCATCCCGGGCCTGCGGCTGGCCGTACCCGTCGATGCCGTGCCCATCAAGGCGGGCCACGACGCCCAGGGCCCGGTCGAGCTCCCCGTGACCTGGTGAGGGCCGGGGCCATGCGCATCACCATCGACCGCGACCGGTGCATCGGCTCGGGCCAGTGCGTCATGACCGCGCCCGGCGTCTTCACCCAGGACGACGACGCGGTGGTCGCCCTGCTCCCCGGCCAGGAGGACGGGTCGGGTGACCCGCGCGTGCGCGACGTCCCGATGGCCTGTCCGGTCCAGGCGGTCACGATCTCCGGCGACTGAGCCGCGGGGACCGGAAGCCGTGGGGGCCGCGACCGTGCATACGGTCGCGGCCCCCACGTGCATGGCCGGGGTCGTGGCCGGCCCGGGGCTCCCGCCGCCTCCGGGAGAAATGATTGACGACTTTTTACCGGCGTGTCATCCCCCGGTAATAGTCCGCGTATGGGGAGTGAAAGACCGGCTCAAGCCTGGCGCAAAGGCGGGGGGCGCTGGCGCGACTTCGACCGTACCGAACCCCGTAGTCGTAGCGGGCCGGGTACCGAACCATTGCCGCGGAGCCGCAGCTTTAAGCCCGCACTGCCGGGTGGTCGTTGACCACGCGTCTCGCCGCTAACTAGCCTCTAATTGATTTCACTTTCCATAAGTTTCCTGAAGGGGAACCCTTCCTTGTCGAATGCAGCCCCTACCGCCATTGATCCGGCCCGTTCCGTGGCTCACGACACGCCGTTCGGCGGCCGGGGACGGTACGCGGACACGCATCAGCAGCCCGACCATCCGGGCCTGTGCATGGCGAGCCTCGATAGGGCCCTGACCATCCAGCAGGCGAACCAGGAGTTCTTCCGGCAGTTCAACGGTTCGTCCGAGGAGATATGCGGCCGCAGCTTCCGCGATGTGGTGCACCCGAGCGTCCGGCAGCCGCTGATGCGCCAGTTCTCCCACCTTCTGGAAGGCAAGCACCAGCGCTTCGTCACTCCCGTCATCGCCGTGGGCCCCGGTGAGGAGCCGCCCTTCACCGTTCCCCTCACCGCGGTCGCGGTGCGCGGCGGCCTGCCCGGCACGACGGCGATCCTGGTCATGATGCCCACGACCCGGGACGCCGAAGGAACGCGCGTGGTCACCAACCGGAAGAAGATCCTCTCCGAGATGGACGCCCGCATCCTCGAGGGCATCGCCGCCGGCGTCTCCACCGTCCCCCTGGCCTCGCGCCTCTACCTGAGCCGGCAGGGCGTCGAGTACCACGTGACCTGCCTGCTGCGGAAGCTGAAGGTGCCCAACCGTGCCGCCCTGGTCTCCCGTGCCTACTCCATGGGCGTGCTCAAGGTCGGGACGTGGCCGCCGGAGGTCGTGGAGGACTTCGTGAAGTGAACGGACAGGCCCCCTCGCCTCCGCGCCACAGAGCAGCGACAATTCGGCCAGAATGCCTGTGTTCTGACTCAAAGATGAGTGGAACCATTCCATACGGTTTCTTACTGTTGTGCCGAGTGGATCATGTGAACCGGCTCCCCCGGAGGGCCGACCGCCGACGCACCGACCGTCATGGGGGGTCGCGTCGGACTTCATGAAAGGAACGCTTTGGCGGTCAGTGCTGAGACGCGTCACGAGACTTCCCAGGACCTGGTCGGCCGCTCCGCCGAACTGAACAGTGTGCTGCGGCAGGCCGGCCGGGCCCGGGCGGGGACCGCACAGGCCCTGCTGCTCCGGGGACCGGCAGGAATCGGCAGGAGCAGCCTGCTGGCCGCCGTCACCGGTCGCCTGCGAGCCGACGGCTTCACCGTGCGCACCGTCAGCGGCGGTTCCGCGCCCGGCCGGGTCGTCGACGTTCTCACCCCTCCCGCCGGGCCCGCGGCCGCGGACCCCGCCGGGCCGTCGCCCGACCTGTACACGAGCTGCCGCCGGTTCCACGGCGAGCTCCTCCGGCTGCTGGCCGACGGCCCGCTGGCCATCGTCCTCGACGACGCCCAGTGGTGCGACGAAACGTCCCTGCGCTGCCTCGACTTCGTCCTGCGCAGGACCGCCGCGCAACCCCTCCTCGTGCTCCTCGCCCAGCGCACGGAGAGCGACGGCCCCGGCACGGCCGCCCTTGCCGAACTCCTGGCCCAGGACCGCTGCACGCTGCTGGAGCTGGGGCCGCTGAGCGAGCCCGACACCGGCCGGATGATCGCGCGGGTGCTGGGCGGCCCCGTGACCCCGCTCTTCGCCCGGCGCTGCGCGGAGATCTGCGGAGGCAACCCGCAGCTGCTCGGGCGGCTGCTCAACGGGCTGCGCTGGGCCGGAATCCGCCCTGACCGCGGCGGCCTGCGCCGGCTGCGCGCGGTCCACCACAGCATCCTCGCCTCGCTGATCCCCGGCTTCCTGGCCGGTCAGCCCCGCCCCGTACAGCAGGTGGCCACGGCGCTGGCCGTTCTCGGCCGCGCCGAGCCCGATCTGCTGGGCGCACTGTCGGGCGTCCCGGCCCGGCACGTGGAGACCGCCCTCGGCGTGCTGCGCCGGTTCGAGGCCGTCGCCCCCGGACGGCGCGGCCCGGTGATGCGCGAACCCCTCCGCCGGGCCGTCCTGGCAGGCCTGCCGACCGGCACCTTGCACGAACTGCGGGCCCGGGCCGCCGGGCTGCTCAACGACGCCGGCCGGCCGGCCACCGAAATCGTCGGCCAACTCGTCTCCCTGGACCGCATCGACGAGCCGTGGATGCTCGCCGTGCTGCGCGACGCCATCGCCGAATCACCCGGCCGGGTCGCCACCAGGGACGTGGTCACCTGCCTGCGGAGCGCCCTGACGGCACGGCTCACGCCCGCCGAACGCAAGGACGTCCACCGCGAACTCGCCAGAGCCTGCGCCCTCACGGCACCCGCAGCCGCGCTCTGGCACCTGCACCAGGCCCTCGCCGCCGCCCCGGACGCCCGGGAGAAGGCCGCCATCGCCGTCGACTACGGCCTCTCGGCCGCCGGGACCCGCCACGCGGCCGACGCCGTGCGCATCCTCGGAGACGTCCTGGACGACCTCGACGCCGGCCTGGGCGGCGAACCCGGGAGCGCCGACCGCGAACTGCGCACCACCGTCGCCTCGGCTCTCCTCGTCACCGCCGTCAACGACACGACGGCCATGTCCGCGGCTCGCGAACGGGCCCTCACCTGGGAGCTGCCGTACGGCGACAGCCCCGCCGAGCGCCAGCTGCTGGCCGCCATGAGCGTCATGGCCTGCCTGGAGGGCCGGCCGGCCGGGGAGGCGGCCGCCCTCGCCCGCACGGCGCTACGGGTCGAGGACGAGGCCCCCGCCGCCGGCTGGTGGGTCATCGGCCCCTCCACCGTGCTCGGCCTGGCGGACGCCGTCGACGAGGCGCTGGCCGGCCTGGAGCGCTCCTGCGCCGGCGGCCTCGCCCGCCACGGCGCGAGGGTGCGGGTCCCGGCGCTGGCCGGCCGTTCCCTCGCCCTCCACGACGCCGGCGACATCCCCGGCGCCCTGCGGCAGGCGCAGGCCGCTCTCGTGCTCGCCGAGCGGGACGGGCAGGGCGACCCCGCGCCCATGGCCCACATCGCCCTGGGCAGTTCCCTGCTCTCCGCGGGCCGCACCGCCGACGCGTGCGTCGTGCTGGACCGCCTCGTGCGCACCGACTTCGTGCTCGAACACCGCCTCTTCGAGTGGCACCACTACCTCTACGTCCGCGGCCGGGCGCTGCGCGAACAGGGCGACCTGGAAGGCGCCCTGGCGGTGTGGCGCAGGTGCGGCCGCAGCCTGGAGGAGGCAGGCGTGGCCAACCCGCTCCTGGCCCCCTGGTGGCTGCCCGCCACCACCACCCTTGCCAGTCTCGGCCGGACCGCCGAGGCCGCCGGGATCGTCGAGCGGGTCCAGCCGGACATCCGGCGCTGGGGCACCCCCCGGGCCCTCGGCCTGGGCCTGCTCGCCGCGGCCTGCGTCGCCGAGGGCCGGGCCCGGCTGCGGCTGCTCGGCGACTCGGTGGACGCCCTGGCCTCCTCCCCGGCCCGCCTGGAGCTCGGCAAAGCCGAATTCCAGCTCGCCCACGAACTGCTGCGCCACGGCGACACCGACGGCGCCCGCCGCCACCTGCGCCGCGTCATCGAACGGGCCACCCACTGCGGATACCACCTGCTCGCCGCCATCGCGCGCAGACTGCTGGTCACCGCGGGCGGACGGATGCCGCAGCTCGCCGCCAGCCCGCTGGACTCCCTCACCGCCGGCGAGCGCCGCGTGGCCGCCCTGGCCCACGACGGAGCGAGCAACAAGAAGATCGCCGAGACGCTGTTCGTCACCACCCGCACGGTCGAGATGCATCTGACCAACGTCTACCGCAAGCTCGGCGTACGGGGCCGCGCCGAGCTCCCCGGCGGCCTTCGCACCCCCGCCGGACTGCAGGCGACGGGCCGGTGACCGGGAGAAGGGCCATGTCACCGGCCACCACCCCGCAGCCCGCCCCCCGTACGCCCGGCGACGGACCCGGCGCACCCTCGCCGCTCGCCGGCCGTGAACGGGAAGAGGCCCTGCTCTCCGCCGCACTGCAGCATCTGCGCCGGGGCCGGCCCGTGCTCGCCGAGGTGCACGGGCCGCCCGGCACCGGCCGCAGCGCCCTGCTGGAGCGCGCGGTCACCCTGGCCGGGCAGGCCGGCATCCCGGTCGCCGCCGCCCAGGCCTGCCCGGAGGAGACCGGCCTGCCCTACAGCCTCGCCGCCGAACTGCACAGGGCCCTGGCGCGCAGCGGCCACGCCGCGGCCCCGCCGCCGCACCAGGGCCCGTGGGAGCCGGAACGAGCCGCCCTGTGCCGTACCTTCCTCGCCGCCGCCCGCAGCGAGCCGCTGCTCCTCGTCGTCGACGACCTCCAGTACGCCGACCCGGCGAGCCTGAGCTGGCTGCAGGCACTCGGCCGCCGCCTCGCGGGCACCTCCCTGATGCTGCTCACCTCCCGCAGCGACGCCGCCCCCGCCGGACCCGGGGACCGCATCGACGCGTGCCCGCTGGACGGCGAGCACACCGTCGCCCGTCACGCCCTCGCCCTCGGCCCGTTGCCGGACCCTGCCGTCGGCGACCTCCTCGCCCGGGCATGGGACACCCCGGCCGACCCCGCGTTCCAGGAAGCGGCGGCACGCGCCGTCGACGGGAATCCCGCCCTGCTGCGTTCGGTCACCAGTCAGTTCGCATGCCACGGATGGCGGCCGGCCGCCATCCGTGGCATGCGAACTGACTGGTGACCGAACGCAGCAGGGCGGGATTCCCGTCGACGGCGCGTGCCGCCGCTTCCTGGACGGCCTCGTCCCCGCCCTCTGGGCGGGCGCGGCCGCGGTGGCGCTCGGGGCGCTGGCGGCGACCCTGATCCCGCCGCGGCGTGACACGCCCCGGGCGGGGCGAGGCCCCCCGCCCCCCGGCGGGGGGGGGCCGCCCGCCACCGCACCGCCGGCCGGACGGCCGACGCCGCCCCCGACAGCGCGGTGGCCCGCATGCTGCTGGGCGCGCGGCCCGACGGCGCCGCCTGGGCCGTCGGCCTCCTGCGCGGCGAGGCCGCCCGCCACCGCACCGCCGGCCGGACGGCCGACGCCGCCCGGCTGCTCCGGCGCGCCCTGCGCGAACCGGCCCCGCCCGCGCAGCGCGTCCCGCTGCTGACCGAACTCGCGGCCGCCCTCCTGCCCTCCGACCCGGAGGCCGCCGACCGGCACCTGCGTCAGGCCCTGCTCACCCCCGCCGACGCCACCGCCGGGCGCGCCTGGGTGCGCGCCGCCGAACTCCTGGTGGCCCGCGGCGACATGACCGCCGCCCAGCCGCTGATCGCCCTGGCCGCCGAGCGCGCCGCACCGGACGGCGACGACGCGGGCGCCCTGCGCGCCCTGTACTGGCTCGCCGAACAGAGCGAGCCGGAAGCCGCCCACGAGCTGGACCGCCCTCCGGTCCCGCCGCTGTCCCCGCAGCCCGCCGGACCGGCGGAGGCCGCGGCCGCAGCCTGGCGCACCGCTCTGCGCGGCCAGGACATCGGCCTCGCCCGCCGCCTGGCCCGCACCGCCCTCGCCCCGGACACCCGCCGTACCGTGCCGCTCCTCCTGCAGGTCGCCGCCTGCCACGTGCTGGTGCTCAGCGGCGACCACGAGGAGGCCTGCACCGCCCTCGACGCGGTGCTCGTACGCGCCCAGTACGCGGACGTGCGCCCGGTGGCCGGCCTGGCCCTGCTCGTCACCGGTCTCGCCGAACTGGGCCGCGGACGGCCCGGCGCCGCGTCGGACGCCCTGGACCGGGCCGCGGAGGCCATGCTCGGCAAGTGCCGCTCTCCGTTCCTCACCCCGGGGCTGATCGCCCTCGCGGCCCTGGTGCAGCTGGAACAGGACGATCCGGACGAAGCCGAACGGCTCCTCGCCCTGGCACAGCCGTACGGCACCACAGCCGGACTGGCCGGGGCCCTCCTGTTCTACGCCCGGGGCCGGACCCACCTGGCCCGCGGCCACCGGGAGAAGGCCCTGGCCGATCTGCTGGAGTGCGGGCGCCGGCTGCTCGCCCGGCAGGTGACCAACCCCGCGTTCCTGCCCTGGCGCTGGGTCGCCGCCTCGGCCTGCGGCACTCCCGCGGACGACCCCGTGGCCGCAGGCCTCCTCGCCGAGGAGCAGCACCTCGCACGTGCCTGGGGCGTCCCCGGGGCCCGGCCCGGGGACGCCGCGGACGGAGGACGGCCGCCCGCGGACCCCGGTGCTGCGGAGCCCGCCGGCCGGCGCACACCTGGCTCCTCCCGGCGCGCCGCCCCCACCGGGCACCGCAACCAGGCCCGCGGCGGCAGGCCGCCCGCCGCCCTCGCGGAGGACCGGCGTGCGGAGGACCGACGGCTCCCGCCCCACCCCGCCCCCGCACCGGCACCCCGGCAGGAACTGACCGGCGCCGAGCTGCGGGTGGCCGCGCTGGCCGCCGACGGCCTGCCCAACCGGGCCATCGCGTCCCGGCTGTCGGTCACCCCGCGCACCGTCGAACTGCACCTGACCAAGACCTACCGCAAGCTGGGCATCCAGGGCCGGCCCGAACTGGCCGCCGCGCTGGGGCACCGAACGAAGGCAACATCATGAAACCGCTTCGCGGACGGCAACGCGAACTCGACCTGATCGCCGCGGCGATGGACTCCGCCCGCCGGGGCGACGGCCGCCTGCTGGCCGTGACCGGCGGCATCGGCAGCGGCAAGACCGCCCTGCTGCGACGGCTGCCCGCACTCGCCGAAAAGCACGGCCTGCGCGTCCTGACCGCCGCCTGCGCCCCGCAGGAGCAGGACTTCCCCTTCGGCGTCGTGAGCCAGCTCCTCGACCCGCTCCCGGGCTGCCGGGCCCTCGACCCCGTACCCGGCCCGGACCGGTTCACCGAACTCCTCTCCTTCGTCACCGAGTACAGCGCCGGCAAACCCCTCCTGGTCCTCGTGGACGACCTCCAGTGGGCCGACCCTCCCTCCCTGCGCTGGCTCGGCGCGCTCGCCAAACGGCTGCCCGGCTTGCGCACCACCATGGTCGTCGGAGTACGGGAGGGCGAGCCGGGCGCGGACGCACCGCCGGTGCAGGCCCTCACGGAACGCGCCGGCCCCCTCCTCCACCTGCCCCCGCTGCCCGTGGAGACCGTCGAGGCCCTCGTCGCCGACCACCTGGGCCACCCCGGCGACCCCGCGCAGATCGCCGCCTGCCACCAGGCATCGGGCGGCAACCCCCTGTTCCTCACCGCGGCTCTGGCCGCCCTCGCCCCGGACGAACCGCTGCCCGGGCATGCCCTCGCCGTGCCCGAACCCCGGCTCGTCGTGCTGCACGAGCGCCTCACCGTCGCCCTGCGCACCCAGCCGGCCCCGGTGCGCCGCCTCGCCCGGGCACTGGCGGTCCTCGACGAGGACGCAGGCCTCGAACTGGCCGGCCAGCTCGCAGAGCTCGACACCGCCGGCAGCGAGGAGGCCGCGCGATCCCTGCGCCGCCTCGGCCTGCTGACCGACGGCCCCGCACCGCGCTTCGTCCACCCCTCCGTACGGGAGGCCGCCGAGGAATCGATGACACCCGCGGAACACGAGGACGTCCACCTGCGTGCCGCGCAACTGCTGCACAGCGGAGGCCACCCGGCCGAAAGGGCGGCCGCCCAGCTCCTCGCCGTCACCTCGTGCCACGAGGACTGGACCGTCGAGGTACTGCGGTCCGCCGCAACCGCCGCACGACGGCGCGGAGCCCCCCAGGAAGCGGCCCGCTACCTGCGCCGGGCCCTGCTCGGCAGCTCGTCGTCCGGCGCCGACCGCGCAGCCCTGCTGCTCGACCTGGCCGCTTCGGAGCGCGACACCGACCCGCAAGCCGCCCTGCGGCACCTCTCCCAGGCCCTCCTCCTGCTCCCCACCCCCGCCGAGCGCGCGCTCGCCGCCGCCCGCACCCCTCCCTTCCTGCTCGGCAGCTGCCCCCCGCCGGTCATCGACACCGTCGCCGAGGTGGCCGCCGACCTGGGCGACCCGGACGGCCTCACCGGCGTCGAACGCCAGGCCGCCCTGCGGCTCGAGGCCCGGCTGCGCCACATCGCCGTGGCCGGACCGGGCGAGATCGGACGCTGTGCGGAACGGTTGCGCGCCCTGGGCGGCATGCCCCCGATCCACACCGCCGCCGAACGCGAACTGGTCACCGTTCTCCTGCACGGCGCCACCGTGACCCAGCAGATGGCCGCCGCCGACGTCGCCTTCCAGGCCAACCGCGTCCTCCAGCACGAACCCGCGGCCCCCTCCCACGTCCACACCGCACTGCCGCACCTGAGCGGCGTCCTGGTGGCCGCGGAATCGCTGGAGGCCATCGGCCCCTGGCTGATGATCGCGCGGGAACGCGCCCGCCGGGACGGCGCTCCCGTGCCCCGGGCGGTGATCGCCACCGAGCTCGCCCACCTCCAGCTGGCCCGGGGACGCCTGCAGGAGGCAAGGGCCCACGCCGAGGAAGCCCTCGGACTCGGCATGACGGAGTGGGCCACGCTGTCCTCCATGGCCGCCCTCGTCATGGTCACCGTCCACAGCCGGGACACCAGGCTGGCCCGACGGCTGCTCGCCCACCACCGCGAGGTCGCCGACCACGACTTCCGGCCCTCGCCCCTCCAGCTCCTCAGAGGCTCCGTCGCGGCCGTCGAGGGAGACCTGGCCACGGCCCTGGAGTACATCCTCGACTGGGGCCGCTCGGCGGAACGCGCCGAATGGCGCAACCCCGCCCTCGTCCCCTGGCGCACCTGGGCGGCCGGGCTGTACCACCGCCTGGGCCGGACCCAGCAGGCCCTCGACCTCGCCGACGAGGAGTACGAGCGGGCCGTGGCCTGGGGCACCCCCGTCACCATGGGCCGCGCCCAGCGGGTCAAGGGCGCGGTCACGGCGGGGGAGCGGGGCATCGAGCTGCTGCGCGAGTGCGCCGCCCTCCTGGAGGACTCCGTGAACACCATGGAAGCGGCACGCACCGAACTGCTCCTCGGCCGGCGGCTGCTGGCCGCCGGGCGGCACGCCGAGGGCGAGGTCAGGCTGCGCAGGGCCCGCGACCAGGCCCTCGCCTGCGGTGTGCCGTGGATCGCCGAGCGAGCGTCCCGGGAACTCGCCGACCCGGCCGGCTCCCGCACCCCGGTGGCGGTGGCGGCACTCACCCGCTCCGAACGCAGGGTCGCCGGGCTCGCCGCCAACGGGGTGCCCAACAAGGACATCGCCGAACGGCTCGAGGTGAGCTCACGCGCCGTGGAGAAGCACCTCACCAGCGCCTACCGCAAGCTCCACGTCGCCGGACGGGCCGAACTGGCCGCGTTCTCCCTCCTGCTGCCCGGCCCGGCGGACGGCTGACCGGGTCACCGACCGGGCGGCCGAGGACCGCCGGGCGCAGGGCCGAGCGGCCCACGTGCCCGAAAGCGGCCCGTACCGAACCGAAGCTCCCCTACCTGGGGTAACCGTACCTCCGGGCCCGGAATCCACAGGGTTAGTGCGGGCCCGTCCGGATTTGTTGACAGCCTTCTCGGGGTCTCCATACCGTCCACTTCGTGGTGCTCCAGGAGGCTCACCACCCGGCCCCGCACGCCGAGTGGACGTCTCCGGTCACCCGGACGAGAAGCGTGAACGGCCGCCGGCACCGGACCGCACCGGTACATCCCCACGGCCGTGCCGTCCCGCTCGCCCTCGCATTCGCCTTTCCTCTCCCCGAAAGCTCAGGAGAAACAGCGTGGTAGCACACCAGCCCCTGTCGCGCCGCCGCATGCTCGGCCTGGCGGCCTTGGGCGCCGCCGCACTCGCCGGCCAGACCACGATCACCGCCGCCCCCCGCGCGGCCGCCGCCGCCCGGACCGGCGGCGGGAGCGGGACGTTCGTCCCCGCCGTCGTGGTCGGCACCGGCTACGGCGCAGCCGTCTCCGCGCTGCGCCTCGGCGAGGCAGGGGTCCCCACGCTGATGCTGGAAATGGGCCAGCTGTGGAACCAGCCCGGCCCGGACGGCAACATCTTCAGCGGGATGCTCAAGCCCGACAAGCGCTCCAGCTGGTTCAAGACCCGCACGGAGGCCCCGCTGGGCTCCTTCCTGTGGCTGGACCTCGCCAACCGGGACATCGACCCCTACGCGGGCGTCCTGGACCGGGTGAACTTCGACCAGATGTCCGTGTACGTGGGACGCGGCGTCGGCGGCGGCTCGCTCGTCAACGGCGGCATGGCGGTCACGCCCCGGCGCTCGTACTTCGAGGAGGTGCTGCCCCAGGTCGACGCCGCCGAGATGTACGACCGGTACTTCCCGCGCGCCAACTCCACCCTCCGCGTGGGCAACATCGACAAGAGCTGGTTCGAGCAGACCGAGTGGTACAAGTTCGCCCGCGTCTCCCGCGAGCAGGCCGCGAAGGCCGGCCTGGGCACCACCTTCGTGCCCAACGTCTACGACTGGGACTACATGCGGCGCGAGGCCGACGGCACCGTGCCCAAGTCCGGGCTGGCCGCCGAGGTCATCTACGGCAACAACCACGGCAAGGTCTCCCTCGACAAGAGCTACCTGGCCGCCGCCCTGGGCACCGGCAAGGTCACCATCGAGACCCTGCACCAGGTCAAGACGATCCGTCAGCAGAAGGACGGCACGTACCTGCTGACCGTGGAGCAGAAGGACGCCGACGGCAAGCTGCTGGCGACCAAGGAGATCTCCTGCCGCCACCTCTTCCTCGGCGCCGGCAGCCTCGGCTCGACCGAACTGCTGCTGCGGGCCCGGGAGACCGGCACCCTGCCGAACCTCAGCTCCGAGGTCGGCGCGGGCTGGGGCCCCAACGGCAACATCATGACCGCCCGCGCCAACCACATGTGGAACCCCACGGGCACCAAGCAGTCGTCGATTCCCGCCCTGGGCATCGACGACTGGGACAACCCCGACGCCCCCGTCTTCGCCGAGATCGCGCCCATGCCGGCGGGCGTGGAGACCTGGGTCAGCCTCTACCTGGCCATCACCAAGAACCCCCAGCGCGGCACCTTCGTCTACGACGCGGCCAAGGACCGGGCGGACCTGCGCTGGACCCGGGAGCAGAACGCGCCCGCGGTCGCCGCCGCGAAGTCGCTGTTCGACCGCATCAACAAGGCCAACACCACGATGTACCGGTACGACCTCTTCGGCAAGCAGCTCAAGGCCTTCGCCGACGACTTCTGCTACCACCCGCTCGGCGGCTGCGTGCTGGGCAAGGCCACCGACAACTACGGCCGGGTCGCCGGTTACAAGAACCTCTACGTGACGGACGGCTCGCTCATCCCCGGCAGCATCGGCGTCAACCCCTTCGTCACCATCACGGCGCTGGCGGAGCGCAACGTCGAGCGCATCATCAAGCAGGACATCACCACGTCCTGAACCGCGGGCCGCAGGAACCCCGAGGAGGACCGGCCCCGGCCGGCCCTCCTCGGGGCGGCCCGGCAGGAGAACGCGGGCGGATGCTCGGAACTCCGCTGCTCCCTTCCCCACCCCGGAAAGGAACACCCCCGTGCACACCCCGCCCACCACGGCCGACGGCCTGTGGATCCGCAGGTTCCACCCGCGTCCCGACAGTCGCGTCCGGCTGGTGTGCCTGCCCCACGCGGGCGGCTCCGCCGGCTTCTACCTCCCCCTGTCCCGGGCCATGCCCGACAGCGTCGAAGTGCTGTGCGTGCAGTACCCCGGCCGCCAGGACCGCCGCACCGAACCGCTCGTCGACTCCGTACCGGTTCTCGCCGACAAGGTCTTCGGCGCCCTGCTCCCCTGGACCGACCGCCCGCTCGCCCTGTTCGGCCACGGCATGGGCGCCTCCCTCGCCTTCGAGATCGCCCGGCGCCTGGAACGGGCGGAGGACACCGCGCCCGCAGCCCTCTTCGTCTCCGGGCGCCCCGCCCCGTCCGCGCACCGCAGAGAGCGCGTCCACCGGCTGCCGGGCGACGAGGAGGTACTGCGCATGATCCTCCCGGCCAACCGGGCCGCCGACTACCGCGCCGCCGAAACGTACACCTGGGAACCTGGCCCACCCCTGCGCAGCCCCGTGACCTGCCTGGTCGGCGACGACGACCCGAAGGTGACCACGGAAGAGGCCGCAGCCTGGTCCGGACACACCGACGGCGCCTTCCTGCTGAAGGCCTTCCCCGGCGGGCACTTCTTCCTGGCCCAGCACTCCATGGAAATCGCGCACCTCCTGGCCGAGCAACTGGGGACACCCGTACGGGCGTAGGCCGGGGCTGCCCTTGCCGCTGGCGAGCCTCGTACTACGACGGGGCATCCGCATCATCTTCCATGCCGCCACCCCTGCTCCGTTGGCGGCGCCGGGCTGAGGAGAGGGCGCGGGCTGCGGCGATGGTCGTCGAGCTGAGCAGGGCCGCGAGATAGCCGCCGAAGACGTCGTGCAGGAGGAAATCGAGGGCGTCGCAGAGAGGTCGGGGCATGCGGCCACCGTGAACCCTCCCACCGTGCTGCCGGACGCCGGGGAACGCCGAAGGCCACTTCCCAAACTCCCGGGCACGACGGCGAACGAAGTGGAATGATCCGGGATGGGCGCGAACGGTTCCGAACATCAGGAGGAGAGGCATGGGGCGTTCGGGTCGGTTACGCATGCCGGACCTCCCGCCAGGCTCACGCCGTCGGCTCAAGACCCGGTTGCACGAACTGCACCTCAAGGCGGGAGCACCGTCCATCGCGCAGATCGTCAGAGAGACCCCGGAGGCGGAGCGGTACTCGCGTGCCGTGGTCCACGGGGTCCTGGCCGGTGCAGCCGTGCACCAACGGGACCAGGTGGCGTCCGTGGCCGCGACGTTGACCCGCCGCATCCGGCATGCGGACGTGGAGCAACTGGCCGACGAGATCTACGAGCTGTGGGAGGAAGCGTGGCAGGAGGAAGCCGGCCTGCCTGCGGACGACGCCCCCTCGCCGGATAACGAGGAGTGGGCCGAGTCCGCCGGTCCGTCGGCGCGACGCAGCCCGAACCTCCGCCTCGCCGACCTCTTCGCGCTCACGAATTGGACCAGGTCGGAGCTCGCGAGTATGGCGAACCGGCAGGCAACCGTCATGGGTCACCCCCATGTGGCGACCGATGTCTCCAGAGTAGGCCGCTGGATCGACAAGGGTGAGACACCACGGGATCCCATGCCCCGGGTGCTTGCCGTGCTGTTCACGGAACGGCTTGGTCGTGTGGTCTCCATGGAAGACCTCGGTTACGGTCACGTGGCGAAGAAGAACAGGCGTGCCTCGGAGGGTGGGCTGCCCTGGCCCGCCGAGCGGACAGCAAGTGTCCTCACCGAGTTCACTGGCAAGGATCTGGTACTCAACCGCCGTGGCCGCTTGGGGAGCGGCCCGTTGAGTATGAGGAGCGGCTCCGCGGTCATGGAACCGCTGCTGGCCCCGTTGCCTCGGCCGCGTCGGCCGGAGGAACCGAGATTGGCGCCGGGAGTCTGCCTGATGTGCGGCGGAGCCCCGGTCACGGGCAGCCCGCTGGCTCTGCCTGCGACCGGAACCGAACGGCTAGTCCTCCCGCCCTCGAGGGGGCGGCGCGAACGCTGCCTCGTCTGCGGAAATCCCTCCGAGGAGACAATGCTGCGCCTCCCCTCGGCACGCGGTGGGGTCTGCAGCACCTGCGCGCGAGGGCTTGGCCACGCGGCCCGGCGGGCGGACGGCGTGTAAGGCACCATCCGTCAGTGTCGCTGGGCGGATGGGTTCTTGTCACGGACGTGGGCCATCCACAGTGGCCCGAAGTACCCCGCCCCGTAGTCCTCCGCTATGCCGGCCGGGCTCCTTGCCCCTGGGGATCTCCACCAGGGTCTGGACGGTTTCCCAGCCCTCAGCGAGGGAGGGGTGGCGCTGGAGCAGGGTCTGGGTGACTCCGGAGGTCGGGTCCGTGGGGTCCGCGGCCCCATGGGGCCGGACGCTGCGGCCGTGACCGCCGGGGTGAGGGCGGTCACGCCGAGGGTGCCGGCGGCGGCTGCGCCTCCGTTACGGATCGGGGTGCGGCGGTCGATCATCATCGGGCTCCGTTCCGGGAGTCTTCAAGGAAGAACGATCGTTCTTTCTGCCCCGGTAGCGTGCGACCCTGCCGCGGGGGAGCGCAAGAGGAAGTCGCATCATTTTCGGACGACTTTGATGGTCAAACTCCCCTGGAGTGCGAGGACTTGGCGCCCATCACCTGTTTGACCGGTGACGCATGCTGTGCCACAGTCGTCTGGCACGCCCACGGCGGTCGCCGGGACCCCCGTGCGCGTGGATCTCCTGCGAGGCGCGGATCGCTCGCAGGCCGGCACTTCGAGACGCGCGGAGGGCTTCGCATGATCGACAGGCGTACGTTCGGCAGGGCTCTCGGCTTGGGTGCCGGTGGTGCGGTTGCCACGACACTGGTGGGACCGACGGGGCCGGCGCATGCCTCGGCCGCCACAGGGCAGCTGGCCGGTACGGCCGCCGCACCCGCGGCCGGTCCCCGTGGCCGTACCGCGTTCCCCCCGCTCAAGAAGGTCAGGGCCGGTCTGCTGGAGATCGGCTACGCCGAAGTCGGGCCGGCTCACGGGACGCCGGTCATCTGCCTGCACGGCTGGCCGTACGACATCCACAGCTTCGTCGATGTCGCGCCCCTGCTGGCGGCGGAGGGCTACCGAGTGATCGTTCCGTATCTGCGCGGCCACGGCACGACGCGCTTCGTCTCGCCACGGACCTTCAGAAACGGGCAGCAGTCGGCCCTCGCCCTCGACACCATCGCCCTGATGGACGCGCTGGGGCTGGAGAAGGCGGTGCTCGCCGGATTCGACTGGGGAGCGCGGACCGCCGATGTCATCGCGGCGCTGTGGCCCGAGCGCTGCAAGGCCCTGGTGTCGGTGGGCGGTTACCTCGTCATCAACCTCGAAGCGAACCTCCAGCCGCTGGCGCCGGTGACCGAGCACGCCTGGTGGTACCAGTACTACTTCTCCACGGAGCGGGGCCGGATCGCCATGGAGGACAAGGCCAAGCGGCACGACCTGACGCGGCTGGTCTGGGACACCGTGTCCCCGACATGGAACTTCGACGACGCCACCTTCGAGCGCACGGCCGCCGCCTTCGAGAACCCGGACTACGCCGCCATCGTCATCCACAACTACCGCTGGCGGCTGAGCCTCGCCGAGGGGGAACGGCGTTACGGGCCGTACGAGGAGCGGCTCGCCGCCCGGCCGGTCATCGCCGTGCCGACGGTGACGCTCGACGCCGAGCGCGACCCGTTCACGGTTCCGGGCGACGGGGACGCGTACCGGGACAGATTCGCGGGCGCGTACGACCACCGCGCCTTGAAGGGTATCGGCCACAATGTGCCGCAGGAAGCACCCGGGGCGTTCGCCCGGGCCGTCATCGACGCTGACCGACTCTGATGAGGCTGACGATGGAAGACCACAACACACAGGACAGCGGCTCGGCGATGCGCCACGCGCGGTTCGGCGCGCTGCCGGAGCGGATCGCCTACGAGGACATGGTCGAGACGAAGGAGGCTTCGCCGAGGGGCGCGGCGCGAGGCACCGGTAGCCCCGAAGGGGCGGGGAATCTGCTGTCCTGCCTGGCGTGGGACCTGGTGCTCTAAAGCGCTTGCGGGCGGCCGCACGGCGCCTGATACGGTGGCCGCGGCAGTGATCCTTCGTAGAGGAGTTCAGACATGGCGGGTGACGACGACATCTCCGGGTGATACCCGGATCTGATCGACCACCGGCAGGCGCACCCTTGGCAGTGCCGCCGTCGTGGTCATCTCGTCTTCCCCTCTTTCCCTGTCTCAGGGGCAGTACCTTTCGCGTGAAGGATTTCCGCACAGCGGTTTCCTCGCGGAGCGGCCTGCCCTCTTCTCCTCACGAGGTCATCCCCATGTCCGACGCTTCCGTCATCTGCTCCCAGCTCGCCTTCTCCTGGCCCGACGACACCCCTGTCTTCCAGGGCCTGTCCTTCACCGTCGGCGCCGGCCGTACGGGTCTCGTGGCACCCAACGGCTCCGGCAAAAGCACCTTGCTGAAGCTGATCGCCGGTGAACTGCGCCCCGCAACAGGGTCGTTGACCGTGAACGGCACGATCGGCTACCTCCCGCAGAACCTCCCCTTGACCGGTGAGCCGACGGTGGCCGAGGTCCTGGGTGTCGACGCGGTGATCCGCGCCATCGACGCCGTCGAGTCCGGCGATGTGAGCGAGGAGCACTTCACGGCCATCGGCGACGACTGGGACATCGAGGAGCGCACCCGAGCCCAGCTCGACCGGCTCGGCCTCGCCCATCTCGCCCTCGACCGGACCCTGGGCACGCTCAGCGGCGGCCAGATCGTCAGCCTCGGCCTGGCGGCGCAGCTGCTCAAGCGCCCCGACGTACTGCTGCTGGACGAACCGACCAACAACCTCGACCTCGAAGCCCGGCACAAGCTCTACGACGTGCTCTCGGACTGGAGCGGCAGTCTGCTGGTCGTGAGCCACGACCGGGCCCTGCTGGACCGCATGGAGCGCATCGCCGAACTCGACCGCGGTGAACTGCGCCTGTACGGAGGAAACTTCACCCAATACGAGCAGGCCGTACGGGCCGAGCAGGACGTCGCGGAGAAGAACGTACGCAACGCCGAACAGGAGCTGAAGCGGGAGAAGCGCGAGATGCAGCAGGCCCGGGAACGCGCCGAGCGCCGCGCGAGCAACGCCGCCCGCAACCTCAAGAACGCGGGCCTGCCGCGCATCTTCGCCGGGAACATGAAGCGCGGCGCCCAGGAATCCGCCGGCCGGGCGGGCCAGATGCACGCCACCCGCCTGAACGAGGCACAGGCCCGGCTCGACGACGCGGGACGCGCTCTGCGGGACGAGCAGCGGCTCGTCCTGGAACTGCCCGACACCGACGTCCCCGCCGGACGCACCGTCATCCTGGGCGAGCGGATGCAGATCCGCCGCGGCGAGCGGAACCTGTTCGCGGGGGACGGCGCCCACCTGACGATCCGCGGCCCCGAACGCATCGCGCTCACCGGCCCCAACGGCGCGGGCAAGACCACGCTGCTGCGGCTGATCGCCGGTGACCTCGCTCTGGACGGCGGGAACATCAAGCGTGCCGAGGGGCGGATCGCCTCCCTGTCGCAGCGCCTGGATCTGCTCGACCCCGACCGCACCGTGGCCGAGAACTTCGCGGAGTTCGCCCCGCACCGGCCTGAGGCGGAGCGGATGAACCTGCTCGCGCGCTTCCTCTTCCGCGGCCCCCGAGCACACCTGCCCGTGCGCGTACTCTCCGGCGGCGAACGCCTGCGCGCCACGCTCGCTTGCGTCCTGTGCGCCGAACCAGCCCCGCAGCTCCTGCTGTTGGACGAGCCGACGAACAACCTCGACCTGGTCAGCGCGGGCCAGCTGGAGAGCGCCCTGCAGTGCTACCGCGGCGCGTTCGTGGTGGTCAGCCACGACGAGCGCTTCCTCGAACGGATCGGCGTCGACCGGTGGCTGCGGGTCGCCGACGGCGAACTGACGGAGACAGGGGCACCGCACTCCTGAGCCGCTGACGTGCCGCCCGCGCCCACGCCCGAGGTACCCCAAGGATGCCCCAGGCCACGCGGAACCGCTCGACGCCTACGCCCGCCACCTCGAACACGCCCGGCAGGCGTCCCGCGCCTCGAGTTGGAGTCCGCGCTGGGTACGGGGCCCGGCGCGATCGTCCTGGCCGGCCACGACCGCCGGCTGCGGCGGCGCCGGCCGGGCCGCGAGCTCCGGCTGAACGCCACGGAGGGAGGCCCCGCCGTAACGGCTGACGAACCTTGCGAGCGCCATAGCCACCCGTCAAGATGGCGACGTGAACTTGGATCACGTCTTCGTGTGCGGCAATCCGGCCCTGGACTTCGCGGCCACGCTGCGGGCACGCCGCACGGCGCGATTCGAGATGTTCGCGGCGCCGGAACGCTTGGACGCGTGGTACGTGGAGTCCGGCATCGCCGACTCCGTCTCGCCCGCCCGGCAGGCCGACGTGGGGCGGGCGACGACCGTGCGGGAGGCCGTCTACCAGCTGATCACGGCGCGGCGCCTTGGCGCGGACTTCGACGACGAGGCGCTGGCCGCGGTCAACGACGCGGCCCGCAGGCCTCCCGCGGCACCGCAGCTGACCCACTCCGGCCGCTGGACGGCGGCGACGCAGCGAGAAGCGCTGTCCACCATCGCCCGGCACGCGGTGGAACTGCTGAGCGGCCCGGACGTACCCCTGCTCAAGGAGTGCGGCAACCCCGAGTGCACCCGCGTCTACATCGACCGCTCGCGCGGGCGACGGCGCCAGTGGTGCGGCATGGAGTCCTGCGGCAACAAGATCAAGGCCGCCGCGTACCGCGCCCGCAGGAGGACCGCCGTCACGTCCACGGGGTGACCGTGGCACCCGGCCTCCCTGCCGCATGCCCCTGAGGGGGTTCTCCTCCTGCCCTGAGCAGCCATGGCGCATCCAACCGGACGCGCTTCACACACAAGGAGGACATGTGTCGTTGACCCGTAAGGGCGCCGCGACCAAGCAGCGCATCGTCGAGGGAGCCGCCGAGGAGATCCGGAATCAGGGCGTATTCTCCCTGCGGCTCGAGGACGTCATGGATCGCACGGCGACCAGTAAGAGCCAGTTGTTCCACTACTTCCCCGGCGGGAAGGACGAACTGCTGCTGGCCGTGGCCCGGTACGAGGCGGCCCGGGTCATCGACGACCAGCAGCCGGAGCTGGGCTCTCTGACCAGCTGGGCCGCGTGGTGGCAGTGGCGGGACAAGGTCGTCGCCCGCTACCGCGAGCAAGGCGAGAACTGCCCGCTGCACGCGGCCGTATCCCAGCTGGGAACGGCCACGGACGCAGCGCGGACCGTGGCCCGCGAGCTCCTGCAGCGGTGGCAGGACCAACTCGCCGCAGGCATCCGCCACATGCAGGACATCGGCGAGGTGACCCCCGAACTGGACGCAGACCGCGAGGCCGCGGCCCTCCTCGCCGGAGTCCAGGGCGGCGTGATGATCCTCCTGACGACGGGCGGCATGGACCACCTGGAAGCCGCCCTGGACCAGGGCATCGCACGCCTGCGGGGCCTGCCCGCCCCAGCCTCCGCCTGAGGAGGCGCCCCCGCTGCGGTGGCCGAAAGCAGTCGCATCTCCGGATCGCGGCGCCGAGAAGCATGGCTTCTACAGATTCAACGTGGTCATATGGGGAAAAGGAGCCGTTCAACGGCTTATGCGTGATGGGCTATTGAGGGGTGTCCTGTGGTGGCAGTTGCGCTTGGGGCCCGTGTGCAGGTGCTCGGTCCGGTGCGATGGGTTCCTGCCGGGGGCTCGGCCGTCTCCCCGGGAGCGCCGGGGCCGCAGGCCGTGTTCGCCGCCCTGGCGCTGCGGGCCGGACACCTCGTCTCCGCCGACCAGCTGGTCGACGACCTTTACGACGACGAACCGCCCGTTACCGCACGCCGCGTGATCGTCAACTACGTCCACCGCCTGCGGTCGCGGATCGACGCCGCCGAGCCGTCCGCCGCCTCCGGCAGCGCGGCCACCGGCAGCGCGGCCACCGGCAGCGCGGCCACCGGCAGGCCCGGCGCGGCCCGGGCCGTCCGGGCGGAGGCAGCCCGTGCGGAGTCGGTCATCGAATCGGTCGCCGGCGGCTACCGGTTACGCATCCCGAGCGAGGCCGTCGACGCCCTGAGGTTCTGCGAACTGGTGGAGCAGGCCCGGCCGGCCATCGCGGGAGGAGCGCCCGAGACGGCCGTGACCATGCTGGAGGAGGCGCTGGGCCTGTGGCAGGGCTCGACGCTCGCCGGCGTGCCGGGCCCCTACGCCGACGCCCAGCGACGCGCCCTGGAGGAACAGCGGGCGACGGCCACCGAATGCCATCTGGAACTCATGCTCCAGTGCGGGCGGCACATGGCCGCGATCCCCGGCGTCCTCGCCGCCCTGGAGATCCACCCCTACCGGGAACGGCTGTACATCACGCTGATGCTGGCCCTGTACCGGTCCGGCCGCAGCGCCGAGGCCCTCGCCGCGTACGACCGGGCCCGGACGGTCTTCGCCGGGGAACTGGGCATCGACACGGGATCGGAGCTCAAGGAGCTCCATGCGGCGGTGCTGGCCGGGGATCCCGTGCTCCTGGAGGTCCCCGCCCCGGCACCGGTCGGCACCCGCAGGCCCGACCCGGCACCCGGCGCCGGCCGAGGGGCCGGCGACACCGTCCCCCGCCAGCTCCCGCCGCCGCCCGCCGACTTCGTCGGACGCGCCGATGAGAACGCCCGGCTGACCGGGGCGCTCACCGAAGGCGACGACCACGCCGTGGCCGTCGTCACCGGAATGGGAGGGGTCGGCAAGACCTCGCTGGCCCTGCGGGCCGCGCACGCCGTGGCATCGCACTTCCCCGACGGCCAGTTGTACGCCGAGCTGCGCGGAGCGGACGGCGCGCCGACCGATCCGGCGGACGTCCTGGAACGCTTCCTGAGCGCGCTGTCCGTCCCGCCCGGCCGCATCCCCCTGCGGGTCGACGACCGGGCAGCCCTCTTCCGCACCCTCGCCTTCGACCGGTCGATGCTGATCGTCCTGGACAACGCGGCCGGCGCCGAACAGGTCCGGCTCCTGCTGCCCGGTGCGCCGCACAGCGCCGTTCTCGTCACGGCGCGCACCCTCGCCTCCGTACCCGCCACGCTCCGGCTCCCCCTCGAAGGGCTCAGCGGCGCGGATGCCTTCGCCCTGCTGAGCCGGCTCGCCGGGCAGGACCGGATGGAGCGCGAACCGCAGTCGGCCTCGGCCCTGGCGCGTGCGTGCGGCCACCTGCCGCTCGCGCTGAGGGTCACGGCGGCCCGGCTGGCGGCCCGGCCGTCCTGGACGGTCGAGGAAATGGTCTCCCGGCTCTCGGACGAGGTCCGGCTGCTGCGCGAGCTCCGCGTGGAGGACCTGTCCGTCGAGGCGGCCTTCGAAGTGTCGTTCGCCCAGCTCAATCCGGAGCAGACCCGGGCGTTCCTGATGCTCTCCCTGCCGCACAGCCTCGACTGGGGCGTCTCGTCCGCGGCAGCGGTCCTGTGCCTGCCGGAGCTGGACGCCGAGACGGTCCTGGAGTCCCTCGTGGACGCCGCACTGCTGGAGTCGCCGGCTCCCGGCCGCTTCCGCTACCACGACCTGGTCGGCGTCTACGCCCGCTCCAAGGCGCACGCCGAACTGACCGATGACGAGCGCCTCGACGCCGTCCTCCGGGCGGTCGACCACGCCGCGGCCTGCATCGTCAACGCCGTGCGGGCCACCCACCCGCTGGGCGGCCCGCTGACGCGCGAAGCCCATCCACGACGCTCCCGGGGCGCCGACCTGAGCGTCCGGGCCGAAGCCGTCGAGTGGGTGCGCCGCGAGGTGCCGACACTCGCCGCACTGGCCGAACAGGCCGCGACCACCGGCTCCCCGGACGCCATCGCCCACGGCGTGGACATCCTCGCCCTGCTCCCCGCCTTCGAGGAGACGCTGCCCCTGGCAGTGGCGGTACGCGCGGCCACGGAGCTCGTACCCGCAGCCGAACGCTGGTGCGGCGAGGACGTGACCGGCACGGCCTACTACGCGGCCGGGGTGCTCCACCGCAACCGGGCCTCGTCCGCCCGCGCCGAGCACTACCTGACCCGGGTGCTCGACCACCTCGGAGACTCGCCCACCCTCACCGACGGCGTCCGGCGCTTCCTGTGCGTCCTGTTCGCCCTGTCGATGCTGTCCGACCTGCACCTGCAGTGCGGCCACTTCGAGTCCGCCCGCCGCTACGGCCTGCGAGCGGTGTCCCTGGCCGAGACGACGGGCGACCACGGACTCGTGCAGCGGAGGCGCACGGTCCTGCTGCGCATCGAGGTGCGCGACCCCCGCCGCCGCAGGGCCCTCACCCGTATCAGGGACGAATGCCGCGCCCTCGCAGCCGAGTTCACCGGGAGCGGCGACCACGAGTCGCTGTTCGCCGTACGCCTGGCGGAGGCCGAGAGCTACTCCCAGGAGGGGCGGTACGCGCACGCGGCGCGGCTGTACGGTGACGTCCTCGAGCGGATACGGGTCAGCGGCCGGATCCGAACCGAGGCGGAGTGCCGCTACCGGCTGGCCGAGACCCTGCTGGCCACGGGGGACACCGCCGCCGCGCTGGAGGAGGCGTCCCAGGCTCTCTCCGCATCCCTCCTGGCACAGGAGAACCTGCTCATGGCGCGCAGCCACCGGGTGCTCGGCAGGGCCCTGCGCGCGGTCGGGGACGGGGCGGCGGCGGAACACTTCGTCAAGGCGGCCGGTCTCCAGTACGAACTGGGGCTCGACACCGCCGGAGACGAAGCGGGCCACCGCCCGGCCCCGGCCCCGGACCCGGCCCCGGCCCCGGGAATCCGCTTCGACCGTAACCCGGGACTCCGCCTCGACGGTGACCCGGGGTACCACTTCGACGGTGACCCGGGATACCGCCCCGGGCCGTCGGCCGGCTGACCGGACGGGCCGGCCGGCCGACGGCACCGCCGCCCGCCTCGCTACGCCTGCCCTTCCCCGCCGCACCAGGCGGCGACGACCGGGCCGATGCCGGCCAGGTGAACGGGCCGGGTCAGCTCACCGTGGAGCCCCGCCACTTGGTGTACGTGCACCCTCCCTGTCACGTGTGCCGCCCACGCGTCGGGCCGCAGCGCCCCCTCCGGCTTCCCCTCGGTGGCCTCGATCAGGAGGACGTCCCCCCGGAACGTGCGGGGCGTGAAGGCGTCCTGCATCGCCGCGTTCTCCGTGAAGACGCGCGTCACCGCCTCCAGCTTCCCTGCGCCCAGCAGCGCGAGCGGGCTGCCGGGCTCCGCGGCCGCGTCCGGATCGTGGCCCAGCGACTCGAAGACCGCCCGGACGGCGGCGGGGTCCCGGGGGTCCTGCAGGCCCGGAAGGTCCGGGCCCGTAGCGGCGGGGGCGGCGGGAGTGCTGGGAGCACCGAGAGCGCCGGGAGCGCCGGCGGGACCGTTCGGGTAGCTGTCCATCAGGACGAGGGCCGACACCTCCTCGCCCTCCTCCTGGAGGCGGACGGCCAGCTCGTGCGCCACGATGCCCCCGAAGGACCAGCCGAGCAGCGCGTACGGGCCGTGCGGCTGCACGGACCGGATCGAGGCCAGGTAGTCCTCCGCCATCTCCTCGATGCTCCGGGGCGCCGCAGCCTCGTCGGTGAGACCACGGGCCTGGAGGCCGTAGACGGCCCGGCTCCGATCCAGGTGACGCAGCAGCCCGGAGTAGACCCAGCTGATGCCGGCCGCGGGATGGATGCAGAAGAGCGGCGCGGATGCCGTGCCCCCGTCGTCCCCGCCGTTCGTCCCCTTGCGCAGGGGCAGCAGCACGGAGAGCGGGTCGTGAGCACTCCCGACGGCGCCCCCGGCGGCCAGCCGTTCGGCCAGGCCCGCGACGGTCGGCGCGTCGAACAGGTCACGGATGCCGATCTCCGCGCCGAGCGCCGTACGGGCCCGGCTGACCAGCTGGGCAGCCTTGAGGGAGTGCCCGCCCAGGAGGAAGAAGTCGTCATCGATACCGACGGCCGGGATCGACAGGACCTCGGCGAACACCTCGCACAGCACCCGCTCCTCGACGGTCCGCGGACCGCGCCCGCCCGGCTCGCCCCCGGCCTCCGGCGCCGGCAGCGCGCGGTGATCGAGCTTCCCGTGCGGGGTCATGGGCAACGCGTCCAGGACGACGACCGCGCCGGGAACCATGTGCCGCGGCAGCAGCCCGGACAGGTACCGGTGCAGATCAGCCGCTCCGACCGCGGGCGCAGTGTCCTGCCCGGGGACGGCGTAGGCGACGAGTCGTACGTCGCCGGGTCGGTCCTCACGGGCGATGACGGCGGCCTGGACGACGGCTTGGTGGCCGGTGAGGGCGGCGGCGATTTCGCCGGGTTCGATGCGGAAGCCGCGGATCTTGATCTGGTCGTCGGCGCGGCCTATGTATTCCAGGACACCGTCGGTGGTCCAGCGGGCGAGGTCTCCGGTGCGGTACATGCGCTCGCCCGGGGCACCGAAGGGGCAGGCGACGAAACGCTCCGCCGTCAGACCCGGACGGTTCACGTAGCCGCGGGCAAGACCCGCGCCCGCGATGTACAGCTCGCCGACCACACCGGCAGGCACCACGCCCAGCCCCGCATCCAGCACATAGGCCCGGTGGTTGCCGAGCGGCCGGCCGATGACCGGGCGCTCGTGCCCGCCCACCCGTGCGTACGTGGTGTAGACCGTGCACTCGGTGGGGCCGTAGGTGTTGTACGTGACCGTGCCCGACGCCCGGCCGAGCTCCGACCACAGCGCCTCGTCCACTGCCTCGCCGCCGATCTCCAGGAAGGATGGGCGGGAAGGCCGGTCGTCCGCGAGCAGCCCCAGCTCCAGCAGCTGTCGGCAGTACGTCGGCGTCATCTCCATGTAATCGATGCCCGCCGCCGCGGCGTACGCGACCAGAGCCTCGGGCGAACGGCGCGTCTCGTCGTCCACGAGGTGCAGCTCATGACCGGCCACCATCCACAGCAGCGGGCTCCACGCGGCGTCGAAGGTCGTCGCCCCCGTCAGCGCGGCCCGGAGGGGACGCCCGCCCGGAACGGCCGGCGCATCCGCGTACACAGCACCGACGTGCTGGTGGAAGAGGTTGGTCAGGGCCCGGTGCTCGACCAGTACGCCCTTCGGGCGGCCCGTCGACCCCGACGTGTAGACGATGTACGCAGGGTCGCCGGGGCGCAGCGGCGCGGCGCGCTCGCCCGGCGCGAGGTTGCCGTCCGGCTGCCGGGATACGGCGCCGCGGACGGAGGGGTGGTCCAGCCGCAGCACCACGGTCGGCTCCCCGGGAACCGGTGTCAGCCTCTCGGCCCCGCGGACGTCGGTGAGCAGGACGGACGGCACGGCATCGGCCAGCATCAGCCCGATGCGGTCGGCCGGGTACTCCGGATCGACCGGGACGTAGCAGGCACCGGCCTTCATGACGGCCAGCAGTGCCACGACGAGCTCGGCCGAGCGCGGCAGCAGCACCGCCACAGGGTCACCGGGGCCCACCCCCGTGCCAAGCAACAAACGGGCCAGCCGGTTCGCCCGCGCGTTCAGCTCCACGAAGGTGACGGCCGTACCGTCGGCCACCAAGGCGGTTGCCCCCGGCGCCCGCCGGGCATGGCCCTCGAACACCTCGGGCAGCAGCCGGGCGTCCGGCAGGGCGCGAGCGGTGTCGTTCCAGCCGGTGACGATACGGTCCCGCTCGCCGGCACCGAGCAGCTCGACGGCGCCGATGGGAGAGTCCGGATCCGCCGCCGCGCCTTCGAGGATCAGCCGCAGCCGGTCCGCCATCGACCGGGCGGTCGCCCGGTCGAACAGGTCCGCGGCGAAAGCCACCGAACCGCTGATACCCGTCGGAGCCCCGGCAGAGTCGCGCCCCTCGGAGAAGGTGAAGTCGAGGTCGAACTTGGGCGCGCCCACGCCGAACGGCTCGGCTTCCAGGGTCAGGCCATCAAGGCCGATGGTTCCTTCGGTGTTGTTCTGGAGGACGAGCATGGTCTGGAAGAGCGGGTGGCGTGAGCCGGCCCGGTCGGGGTTGATCGCTTCTACGAGGCGTTCGAAGGGGATGTCCTGGTGGGCGAAGGCGCCGAGGTCGGTGTCGCGGACGCGTGCGAGGAGTTCGGTGAAGGCGGGGTTGCCGGATGTGTCCGTGCGGAGGACGAGGGTGTTGACGAAGAAGCCGACGAGGTCGTCGAGTGCTTCGTCGGTGCGTCCGGCGACGACCGTGCCGAGGGGGATGTCGGTGCCGGCCCCGAGGCGGGTCAGGAGTGCGGCGAGACCGGCTTGCAGCACCATGAAGAGGGTCACGCCTTGCCTGCGGGCCAGGTCGTCCAGACGGGTGTGAAGGTCGGCATCGAGCGCGAACTCCACCAGCCCGCCTTCGTGACTGGGTGCGGCAGGGCGTGGGCGGTCGGTCGGGAGTGCCAGTTCCTGGGGTGCGCCGGAGAGTGTCTTCGTCCAGTAGGCGAGCTGGTCGTCGACGATTTCGGTGAGCAGGTCCCGCTGCCAGAGGGTGTAGTCGGCGTATTGGACAGGCAGTGGCTGCCAGTCTGGGGGGTTTCCTGTGGAGCGTGCTTGGTATGCGGTGGTGAGGTCGTTGAGGAGTGGGCGTTCGGACCAGCCGTCGCTGGCGATGTGGTGGAGGGCGAGGACGAGTACGGATTCGGGTTCGGGTTCGGGTTCGGTTGTGTTGCTGAGGGTGAGCAGTGTGGCTCGGAGGGGGATCTCCGTCTCCAGGTCGAACTGGGTGAACGCTGTTTCCGAGATGCGTTCTGCGAGCTGTTCCTCTGTGCACTCCGCCACGGTGAGGTCCAGATGTGCCTCCTGGGGAGACAGCACGTGTTGCCGGGGTTGGCCGTTGGTGGTGGGGAATGTGGTGCGGAGTGCTTCGTGTCGGGTGATGACGTCGTTGATGGCTGCTTGCAGGGCCGGCAGGTCGATATGGCCGTGGAGTCGGTAGGCGAAGGGTGCGTTGTAGGTGGCTTGCTTCTCGAAGCGTTCGAGGAACCACAGGCGGTGCTGGGCGGAGGAGAGCGGCAGTGTGTCGGGGCGTTCTGTGGGGCGGAGTGCTGTGCGTGCGGTGGCTGCGCCGTCGAGTCGCTGTACGAGGCCGGCGACGGTCGGAGCGTCGAAGAGGTCGCGGATGCCGAGTTCTGCGCCGAGCGTGGTGCGGATGCGGCTGATGAGGCGCGTGGCCAGCAGCGAGTGCCCACCCAGGACGAAGAAGTCGTCATCGACACCGACGGCCGGGATCGACAGAACCTCCGCGAAGATCCCGCACAGGATCTCCTCCCTTACGGAACGCGGCCCGCGACCACCCACCTCACCTCGGACCTCGGGTGCGGGGAGGGCGTGGCGGTCGAGTTTGCCGTTCGAGGTGAGGGGCAGTGCGTCGAGGAGGACGACTGCGCTGGGAACCATGTGGCGGGGGAGCAGGGCGGCTGTGTAGCGCCGAAGTTCTTCGGGGCCGGGTGTGTGGTGCCCGGCGGGGACGGCGTAGGCGACGAGTCGTACGTCGCCGGGCCGGTCCTCACGGGCGATGACGGCAGCCTGGACGACGGCTTCGTGGCCGGTGAGGGCGGCGGCGATTTCACCGGGTTCGATGCGGAAGCCGCGGATCTTGATCTGGTCGTCCGCGCGGCCGATGTATTCGAGTGTTCCGTCGGTGGTCCAGCGGGCGAGGTCTCCGGTGCGGTACATGCGCTCACCCGGAGCGCCGAAGGGGCAGGCTACGAATCGCTCAGCCGTCAGACCCGGACGGCTCACGTACCCTCGCGCCAGTCCCGCGCCGGCGACATAGACCTCGCCTACGACGCCTGCCGGGACCGGATGCAGTCTGCTGTCCAGGACATAGGCGCGCTTGTTGCCCACGGGGCGGCCGATGGGGAGTCGGCTTGCTGCGAGGTCGTCGGTGGTGATGGTGTGGCAGGTGGTGAAGCCCATGCTTTCGACGGGTCCGTATCCGTTGCCCACGTGCAGGTCGGGGAAGAGCTGCAGGATCTTTGCCACGTGGGCGACCGATCCGGCTTCTCCGCCGGTGAAGGCGATGCGTACGCCGCGGAAGGCGTCGGGGTATTCGTCGACGAGGTGGTTGAAGAGACTCGCGGACAGCTGGAGCATGGTGACGCCATGCTCGGCGACCAGGCGCTCGATGCCGATCGGCTCGGGACTTTGTCCGGGCTGGAGGACGCACGTCGCGCCGTGCAGCAGCGCACCGAACAACTCCAGTGCGAAGCCGTCCCAGGACACGGGCGAGCATTGCAGGAACACTTCGTCCGGGCCGAAGTCGGCGTAGTCCTGGCCGAGGTAGGTGCCCAGCAGGGCACCGTGCGAGGTGGCGACACCCTTGGGGCGTCCCGTCGAACCCGACGTGAACATCACACACGCCACATCATCCGCACACACATCACGGATCCGGGCCGTGCCGGGGCGTTCGGTCAGCGCATCGACGCACACGGTCGCGGTACCGAGAGCAGAGACCGCCTCATGGAGTCCGATGCGGGTGATCACCAACGGCACGTCGGCCTCGGAGAGGACACTCGCCACACGTTCGGCGGGGAATTCCGGGTCCAGCAAGGTGTATCCGGACCCGGCCTTGAGGGTGGCCAGGAGTGCCGCCACCATGTCCACCCCGCGCTCAAGGTGGATGCCGATGACCGCGCCCGCATCCACGAGCCAGGGTACGAGCCGGTCGGCCCGCTCGTTCAGCTCCGCGTACGTCACGCGCTCGTCTCCGAAGACCAGCGCAACGGCGTCGGGAGCGTGCCGTGCCTGTTCCTCGAACACCTCGTGGAGCGTCCGGTCCAGCACTCCCGGCGCCACCCGGTCCGTGTCATTCCACACCGACACGATCGTGTTCCGCTCGTCGGCGCCGAGCAGCTCGGCCGATCCCACGGTCGCCTCGGGGTCAGTGGCAGCACCGGTCAGCAGACGAACGAGCCGATCGGCCATCGCCTGCGCCGACGACTGGTCGAAGAGATCCGTCGCGAACAACAGCTCCCCCCGGATTCCGGACGGAAGGCCGGCAGCATCCTGCTGCTCCACGAAGGCGAAGTTCAGGTCGAACTTCGCCGGAATCGAACCGACCGACTCCGACTCCACGGTCAGGCCGTCCAGCTCAATGCTTCCTTCGGCGTTGTTCTGGAGCACGAGCATGACCTGGAAGAGCGGGTGCCTGGCCGCTGACCGCTCCGGATTGATTTCCTCGACGAGGCGTTCGAAGGGGATGTCCTGGTGGGTGAAGGCGGCGAGGTCGGTGTCGCGAATGCGCGTGAGGAGTTCGGTGAAGGCCGGATCACCGGATACGTCCGTGCGGAGGACGAGTGTGTTGACGAAGAATCCGACGAGGTCGTCCAGGGCCTCGTCCGACCGTCCGGCGACGACGGTGCCGAGGGGGATGTCGGTGCCAGCTCCGAGCCGGGACAGGAGTGCGGCGAGGCCTGCCTGCAGCACCATGAAGAGGGTCACGCCATGCCGGCGGGCCAGGCTCTCCAGGCGGGCGTGCAGGCCGGCATCGAGCTCGAACTCCACCAGACCGCCCTCGTGGCTCGCCACAGGAGGCCGGGGGCGGTCCGTAGGGATGTCCAGCTCCTGGGGCATACCTGACACGGTCCGCCGCCAGTAGGCGAGCTGGTCGTCCAGCACCTCGCCCAGGAGTTCCTCGTGCCAGAGGGTGTAATCGGCGTACTGCACCGGCAACGGTTCCCAGGCCGGAGCCTCACCTGCGCACCGGGCCCGGTACGCCGTGGCCAAGTCCTCGAACAGTGACCGCTCGGACCAGCCGTCGCTCGCAATGTGGTGCAGCGTGAGGACGAGCATGGACTCGCTCTCACTGAGGCGGAGCAGCGCGATTCGAATCGGTATCGCCGTCGTCAGATCGAACGCCGCGAATGCCGCCTCCGCAATCCGCTCCGCGAGCTGCTCCTCCGTGCACTCCAGCACTGTGAAGTCCACGTGCAAGTTCTCGGTGTCCAAGACCAGCTGCTGCGGTTCGCCCTCGACTGTGGGGAAGGTCGTGCGGAGTGCTTCGTGGCGGGTGACGACATCCGTTACTGCGGCTTGGAGGGCCTGCACGTCGATATGGCCGTGGAGTCGGTAGGCGAAGGGTGCGTTGTAGGTGGCTTGCTTTTCGAAGCGTTCGAGGAACCACAGGCGGTGCTGGGCGGACGACAGTGGCAGTACCTCGGGACGTACTCGTGCCGTGAGCGCTGTGCGGGTGTCGTCTGTTGCTGTGCGGAGCCGCTGGGCGACTCCGGAGACGGTGGGGTTGCGGAAGAGGTCGCGGATGCCGAGTTCTGCGCCGAGGACGGTGCGGATGCGGCTGATGAGGCGTGTGGCGAGGAGGGAGTGTCCGCCGAGGGCGAAGAAGTTGTCGTCCGTGCCGACGACGGGGGTGTCGAGTACCTCGGCGAAGAGACCGCAGAGGATTTCCTCCTGTGCCGAGCGCGGGCCACGGGCACCCGGCCGCTCGGACCGCTCAGCCTTCGCCTCGTCCTCGGCCTCGGCAACCGCGAGTGCGGACCGTGTCTGCTCGGCTCGTGCCAGGCAGGCCCGTTCCGCCTCCACCGACTCGAAGAGCTGCAGCGATCCGATGGGGGAGTCCGGATCCGCCGTCGCGGCTTCGAGGGCCAGCTGCAGCCGATCCGCCATCAGCTGTGCGGTCGCCCGGTCGAACAGGCTCGTGGCAAACAGCACCGTTCCCCTGATGCCGATGGGGATCCCGGAACTGTTGCGGTCTTCCACGAAAGTGAAGTCGAGGTCGAATTTCGAGGGGACCGATCCGAAGGGCTCGGCTTCCACGGTGAGCCCGGGGAGATCCAGCTCGCCTTCGGTGTTGTTCTGGAGGACGAGCATGGTCTGGAAGAGCGGGTGGCGCGAGCTGGTCCGGTCGGGGTTGATCTCCTCGACCAGTCGCTCGAAGGGGATGTCCTGGTGGGCGAAGGCGCCGAGGTCGGTGTCGCGGACGCGTGCGAGGAGTTCGGTGAAGGCGGGGTTGCCGGATGTGTCCGTGCGGAGGACGAGGGTGTTGACGAAGAAGCCGACGAGGTCGTCCAGGGCCTCGTCCGACCGGCCGGCGACGACGGTGCCGAGGGGGATGTCGCTGCCCGCGCCCATACGGGAGAGGAGGGTGGCCAGGGCGGCCTGCAGGACCATGAAGAGGGTGGCGCCGTGGCGGCGGGCCAGGTCGTCCAGGCGGGTGTGCAGGTCGGCGTCGAGCGCGAACTCCACCAGCCCGCCTTCATGGCCGGCTACGGCAGGGCGCGGGCGGTCGGTCGGGAGTGCCAGTTCCTGAGGCGCACCGGAGAGCTCCTCCGCCCAGTAGGCGAGCTGATCGTCCAGAACCTCGTCCAGGAGTTCCCGCTGCCAGAGGGTGTAGTCGGCGTACTGGACCGGCAGTGGCTGCCAGTCTGGGGGGTTTCCTGTGGAGCGTGCTTGGTATGCGGTGGTGAGGTCGTTGAGGAGTGGTCGTTCGGACCATCCGTCGCTGGCGATGTGGTGGAGGGCGAGGACGAGTACGGATTCAGGCTCGGGTTCGGGTTCGGTTGTGTTGCTGAGGGTGAGCAGTGTGGCTCGGAGGGGGACCTCCGATTCCAGGTCGAACGGGGTGAACGCTGTTTCCGAGATGCGTTCTGCAAGCTGTTCCTCTGTGCACTCCGCCACGGCGAGGTTCACGTAGGCGGCATCCATATCGAGGATGTGCTGCCGGGGTTGGCCGTTGGTGGTGGGGAAGGTGGTGCGGAGTGCTTCGTGGCGGGTGATGACGTCGTTGATGGCCGCTTGCAGGGCCGGCAGGTTGACCTGGCCGTGGAGTCGGTAGGCGAAGGGCGCGTTGTAGGTGGCTTGTTTCTCGAACCGTTCGAGGAACCAGAGGCGGTGCTGGGCCGAGGAGAGCGGCAGGGTGTCGGGGCGTTCTGCGATGCGGAGTGGTGTGCGTGCGGTGGCTGCGCCGTCGAGTCGCTGTACGAGGCCGGCGACGGTCGGAGCGTCGAAGAGGTCGCGGATGCCGAGCTCTGTGCCCAGTGTGGTGCGGATGCGGCTGATGAGGCGTGTGGCGAGGAGAGAGTGTCCACCGAGGTCGAAGAAGCTGTCGTCGACGGTGATGTCCTGGACGCCGAGGATTTCGGTGAACAGGCCGGTCAGGGTCTGTTCCTGCTCGGTTCGCGGCTGACGTCCTTCGGCCGATGCCGCGTATTGGGGTGCGGGAAGAGCACGGCTGTCGAGCTTGCCGTTCGAGGTGAGAGGCAGGGCGTCGAGAAGGACGATTGCGGCGGGGACCATGTGGCGGGGGAGCAGCGCGGCGATGTAGCGGCGTAGTTCCGCCGGGTCGGGATTCTGCTGCTCGGCGGGGACGGCGTAGGCGACGAGTCGTACGTCGCCGGGCTGGTCTTCTCGTGCTGTGACGGCGGCCTGGACGACGGATTCGTGGCCGGTGAGGGTGGCGGCGATTTCGCCGGGTTCGATGCGGAAGCCGCGGATCTTGACCTGGCTGTCGGCGCGGCCGATGTATTCGAGGACACCGTCGGCGGTCCAGCGGGCGAGGTCTCCGGTGCGGTACATGCGCTCACCCGGAGCGCCGAAGGGGCAGGCTACGAATCGCTCAGCCGTGAGACCCGCACGATTGACGTAACCACGAGCCAGTCCCGCGCCGGCGACGTAAAGCTCGCCCACAACGCCGGCCGGCAGCAGGTGGAGACCACTGTCCACGACGTAAGCACGCTTGTTGCCGATAGGGCGGCCGATGGGCAGCTGCGTCCCGGTCAGGTCGTCGGTGGTGATGGTGTGGCAGGTGGTGAAGCCCATGCTTTCGACGGGTCCGTATCCGTTGCCCACGTGCAGGTCGGGGAAGAGCTGCAGGATCTTTGCCACGTGGGCGACCGATCCGGCTTCTCCGCCGGTGAAGGCGATGCGTACGCCGCGGAAGGCGTCGGGGTATTCGTCGACGAGGTGGTTGAAGAGACTCGCGGACAGCTGGAGCATGGTGACGCCGTGCTCGGCGACCAGGCGCTCGATGCCGATCGGCTCGGGACTTTGTCCGGGCTGGAGGACGCATGTCGCGCCGTGCAGCAGCGCACCGAACAACTCCAGTGCGAAGCCGTCCCAGGACACGGGCGAGCATTGCAGGAACACTTCGTCCGGGCCGAAGTCGGCGTAGTCCTGGCCGAGGTAGGTGCCCAGCAGGGCACGGTGCGAGGTGGCGACACCCTTGGGGCGTCCCGTCGAACCCGACGTGAACATCACACACGCCACATCATCCGCACACACATCACGGACCACGGTGTTGCTCGGCTTGTCGGGCAGTGCATCGACACACACCGCCGACACGTCAAAGCGGGTGAGCGCATCAGAGAGACCGGTGCGTGTGAGCACCGTGCGCACGCCGGCTTCGGCGAGGACGCCTGCCACCCGTTCGGCCGGGAACTCCGGGTCCAGCAGGGTGTATCCGCCACCCGCCTTCAATACGGCCAGCAGGGCGACCACCATGTCCACCCCGCGCTCCAGGCGGACACCCACCACCGCGCCTGCATCCACCAGCCACGGCACGAGCCGGTCAGCCCGCTCGTTCAGTTCGGCGTAGGTGACACGTAGGTCTTCGAAGATCAGAGCTGTGGCGTCCGGTGCCCGCTTCGCCTGCTCTTCGAACACCTCGTGGAGCGCCCGGCCCAGAACTCCCGGCGCCACCCGGTCCGTGTCATTCCACACCGACATGATGCGACGCTGCTCACCAGCGTTCAGCAATGAGAAGGAGCTGATGGGAACCGCGGGGTCCGCGGCTGCTCTTGTCAGCAGGCGCGCCAGGCGATCCGCCATCGACTGTGCCGAGGAACGGTCGAAGAGCTCCGTCGCGAAGAGCAGTTCTCCGCGGATGCCCATCGGGTGGCCAGCGCTGCTCCGCTCCTCCGTAAAAGTGAAGTTCAGGTCGAACTTGGCCCGGGTCTCATCGACCCATTGAGGCTCGGCCGTCACTCCGGGCAGCTCGAGCCGGCCTTCCGCGTTGTTCTCCATGACCAGCATGGTCTGGAAGAGCGGGTGCCGTGCCGCCGCCCGGTCGGGGTTGATCTCCTCGACCAGTCGCTCGAATGGCACGTCCTGGTGGGCGAAGGCTGCGAGGTCGGTCTCCCGGACCCGTGTCAGCAGCTCACCGAACGCAGGGTCGCCGGACACGTCCGTGCGGAGTACGAGTGTGTTGACGAAGAAGCCGACGAGGTCGTCCAGGGCCTCGTCCGAGCGTCCCGCGACCACCGTGCCGAGGGGGATGTCGGATCCGGCGCCGAGCCGGGACAGAAGTGCGGCAAGACCTGCCTGCAGCACGATGAAGAGGGTCACGCCGTGCCTGCGGGCAAGATCGTCCAACTGCGCGTGCAGCTCGGCGTCCAAGTCGAAGTGGACGACGCCGCCCTGGTGACCGGCGACTGCCGGCCGTGGGCGGTCGGTCGGAAGGTCGAGCTCCTGCGGGGCGCCGGAGAGCGCGTCCCTCCAGTAGGCGAGCTGATCGTCGAGCACCTCGCCCAGGAGTTCCTGGTGCCAGAGGGTGTAGTCCGCGTACTGCACCGGCAACGGCTCCCACGCCGGAGCCTCACCCGCACACCGGGCCCGGTGTGCGGGTGAGGCTCCGGCGTGGGAGCCGTTGCCGGTGCAGGCCGAGGCGGACCTGCCGGACCGGCCCGCGCCGGCCATCGAGGGCATCGCGTACTTCACGGTCTCCGAGCTCCTGCAGGGCGAGCTTCACCTCGCCGTGCGCGTCGTCGACCATCCGGGCGGCCGCCTCCGGGTCCTCCTCCAGCTCCCACACCCGCTCCGCGAGCCCGGCCAGCCCGCTGCCCCCGGCCGTGGACGCCCCGCCGCGGCCGTCGTCGCCCTGCTGGCCGTATTGAAGGCCGGTGCCGGATACACCTTGCTGGACCCGGAGTTCCCGGCCGAACGGGTGGCAGGTGTCCTCGCCGAAGCCGGCGTGCGCACGGTGGTCACGCGTACGGGACTCAGCGACGCGATCTCCGCATCCGCTCCGGGGGTGTCGGCGGTGTGTGTCGACGCCCTGGCCGATGCGCCGAGCGCGGTCATGGCCCGTGTGCGTGATGTACGTGATGTGTGTGATGTACGTGCGAATGATGTGGCGTGCGTAATGTTCACGTCCGGCTCGACGGGACGCCCCAAGGGTGTCGCCACCTCGCACCGTGCCCTGCTGGGCACCTACCTCGGCCAGGACTACGCCGACTTCGGCCCGGGCGAAGTGTTCCTGCAATGCTCGCCCGTGTCCTGGGACGGCTTCGCACTGGAGTTGTTCGGTGCGCTGCTGCACGGCGCGACATGCGTCCTCCAGCCCGGACAAAGTCCCGAGCCGATCGGCATCGAGCGCCTGGTCGCCGAGCACGGCGTCACCATGCTCCAGCTGTCCGCGAGTCTCTTCAACCACCTCGTCGACGAATACCCCGACGCCTTCCGCGGCGTACGCATCGCCTTCACCGGCGGGGAAGCCGGATCGGTCGCCCACGTGGCAAAGATCCTGCAGCTCTTCCCCGACCTGCACGTGGGCAACGGATACGGACCCGTCGAAAGCATGGGCTTCACCACCTGTCATACCGTCACCACCGACGGCCTGACCGGGACGCAGCTGCCCATCGGCCGCCCCATCGGCAACAAGCGCGCGTACGTGGTCGACGACAACCTGCGTCTCGTACCCGCCGGCGTGGCCGGTGAGCTGTATGTCTCCGGTGCCGGTCTGGCTCGTGGTTACGTCAATCGTGCGGGTCTCACGGCTGAGCGTTTCGTCGCCTGCCCCTTCGGCGCTCCGGGTGAGC
>NZ_LNBE01000008.1 GCF_001445655.1 Streptomyces roseifaciens | reverse complement strand
TCGGCCTGTTCGTCGAGACCTTCGGCACCAACACCGTCGACACGGACAGGATCGAGACCGCGATCGCCGAGGTCTTCGACCTCCGCCCGGCCGCGATCATCCGTGACCTGGACCTGCTGCGTCCGATCTACGCGCAGACCGCCGCCTACGGCCACTTCGGCCGTGAGCTGCCGGACTTCACGTGGGAGCGCACGGACCGTGTCGAGGCCCTGAAGAAGGCCGCCGGCCTGTAGGCACCCCGGGGTACGCCCCGATCACTGCCGTCCTGAACGCCGGGCGGGCCGGAACTCCGGCCCGCCCGGCGTTGTCAGTGGCGTCTGGTAGGACTGTGGCTGTGAGCAGCGAGAACGGGCGGTCCCAGGGCAAGCCTCCGGAGCACGGGGAGCAGCTCGCGCTCATACGGGAGAGCGTGCGCGAGGCCAAGGCGAAGGCGCCCAAGGCCAAGCCGCGCACGTGGCGGAACGCCCCCCTGGCCAAGACGCTGCCCGTCGCGCGGGTGCTCGTGGACAAGGGGCCCGTCCACCTGGACCGGCTGTGGGACTACGCCGTCCCCGAGGAGCTCGACGCCGACGCCCGGCCCGGGGTGCGGGTGCGGGTGCGCTTCGGCGCCGGGACGCGCAATGTGCGCGGGGGCCGCCGCGAGGGCGGCGGGCTCCTCGACGGGTACATCGTCGACCGGGTGGCCGAGTCCGACTACCAGGGGCCGCTCGCCGCGATCGCCCAGGTCCTCTCGCCGGAGCCGGTGCTCGGCCCCGCCCTCTACGACCTCTGCCGGTCGGTCGCCGACCGGTACGCCGGCTCGCTCGCCGACGTGCTGCAGCTGGCCGTCCCGCCCCGGCACGCCCGCATCGAGGCCGAGCCCTCGCCCGCCCCGCTGCCCCCGCCGGGGGTGCCGGAGCCCGGGAGCTGGGCGCGGTATCCCACCGGGCCCGCCTTCCTCGACGCCGTGGCCCGGGGCGACGCCCCGCGGGCCGTGTGGACGGCGCTGCCCGGCCCGCACTGGCCGCAGGAGCTCGCGCGGGCCGCGGCGGCGGCGCTCTCGTCCGGGCGCGGCGCGCTGGTCGTCGTGCCGGACGGGCGGGACGCGGCCCGCGTCGACGCCGCCCTCGGGGAGCTCCTGGGGGAGGGCCGGCACGTGCTGCTGACGGCCGAGCTCGGGCCCGAGGAGCGGTACCGCCGCTGGCTCGCGGTCAGCCGGGGCTCGGTGCGGGCCGTGGTCGGCACGCGGGCGGCGATGTTCGCGCCCGTGCGGGACCTCGGGCTCGTCGCCGTCTGGGACGACGGGGACGGGAGCCACAGCGCGCAGAACGCTCCGCACCCGCATTCCCGCGAGGTGCTCGTGCAGCGCGCGGTGCACGAGAAGGCCGCGTTCCTGCTCGGCGGCTTCGGCTGCACGGTGGAGGCCGCCCAGCTGGTGAACACGGGGTGGGCCCTGCCGCTCGCCGCCGCCCGCGAGACCGTGCGGGCCGTCGCCCCTGCCGTGCGGACCGTCGGTGACTCCGACGAGGCCCGCGACGCGGCGGCGCGCGCCGCCCGGCTGCCCAGCCACGCCTGGCAGGCCGCCCGCGAGGGTCTCAAGCACGGGCCGGTGCTGGTCCAGGTGCCCCGCCGCGGCTATGTGCCCCGCCTCGGCTGCGAGCGGTGCCGCGAGCCCGCCCGGTGCGGGCACTGCGCCGGCCCCCTGGAGGCCGGCGGCGCCGACGGCGCGCTGCGGTGCGGCTGGTGCGGGCAGGAGGCGCCTCCGGGCTGGCACTGCACGGAGTGCGGCGGCTCCCGGCTGCGGGCCCGGGTCGTGGGCGCGGGACGCACCGCCGAGGAGCTCGGCCGGGCCTTCCCGTCCGTGCCCGTACGGACCTCCGGGCGCGACCACATCCTCGACACGGTGCCCGACCGGCCCGCGATCGTCGTCTCCACGCCCGGCGCGGAGCCCGTCGCCGAAGGGGGCTACGCCGCGGCGCTGCTCCTGGACGGCTGGGCCCTGCTGGGCTTCCCCGACCTGCGGGCGGGGGAGGAGGCGCTGCGGCGCTGGCTGTCCGCGGCCGCGCTCGTGCGCGGGCAGACGGAGGGCGGCGTCGTCGTCGTGGTCGCCGAGCCCACGCTGCGGCCCGTACAGGCGCTCGTGCGCTGGGATCCCGCCGGGCACGCGATGCGCGAGCTCGCCGACCGCGCGGAGCTCGGCTTCCCGCCGGTGTCCCGGATGGCGTCGGTCACGGGCCCGCCGGAGGACGTCGCGGACCTGCTCGCCGCGGCGGAGCTGCCGGAGGACGCGGAGGTGCTGGGGCCGGTGCCGCTGCCCGTGACGGCCGCGGGCCGCCCGCGCCGGCCCGGCGACCCGCCGCCGGGGGAGCGGTGGGAGCGGGCCCTGCTCCGGGTGCGCCCTGGGCGGGGGGCGGCACTGGCCGCCGCCCTCAAGACCGCCCAGGCCGCGCGGCTCGCTCGCCGCGACGGCGAACCGGTCCGCTTGCGCGTCGACCCACCGGACATCGGCTGACGGTTCGCCGGGCGCCTCCGGCGGGGGTGCGGGCAGTCGCCGGGGGTGCCCGGCACGGGTCGTGTGGGTCTTGGGACTCCGCCCCAAGAATCCGCCGCGACGGTGATCGGCCCGGATGGCGGGGTTCGGCGGTGCCGAACGGCCTGAGGTGGGCTCGGCACCGCCGGTTGCGTTGTTGGGGGTTGTTGGCGGCGGCGGGGGTGGGGTGCCCGGTGCGTGGCAGGTGGGTTTTGGGGCTCCGCCCTTGGAATCCGCCGCGGCGGCGAGCACCCCCGGCACCGCCGGCTCGCGCCCTGGCCGTCGTCCCGGGAGCCGCCCGCAGGGCTAGCCGTTGCGGGGGCCGGGGAAGGCCGGGGGGCGTTGTTCCTCGCGGTGGGTGGGGGCCGGCGCCTGGCCGGGGACCGTGCGGGCCGCCGGGACCACCGGCATCGGTGCCGGCGCCGGCTCGGCGGTGCGCACCGCCTCCGCGGCCTCCGCCGCGCCCTGCCCGTTGGCACGGCGCGCCCCGTAACGGCGGTGCACCGCCTGCTTGGTGACCCCGAGGGCCGAGCCCACCGCGTCCCACGAGAAGCCCAGCGAGCGGTCGAAGTCGACCGCGGCGGTCACCAGGGTCTCGACGCTGTCCCGCAACTCCTGCGCCAGCCGTACGGTCGGCGCGGGTGCCCGCCCGTAGACGACGAAGCCGGCCGAGGGGCCGGTGCGCCGCGGGCGGTAGACGTTGCCCAGCTGAGCGGTGAGGGTGCGCAGGGCGTCCACCTGCCTGCGGACCCGCTCGATGTCCCGGACCAACAGATGCAGGCTGGCCCGTGCCTGGGCGTCGTGGGTTGCGTGGTCGGCCATGAAGAAGCCTCTCGGACCGGCGGGGTAAAAGGACGGAAAAAGACGAGAGTTGACGCGTCAGTCGACGAGCAACGGACGGAGGGCCGCGGATGCGGCCCGATTCGGTCAATCTCTCTTGACCACAACGCGCCATTGGCCGCCGGGTCACGGTATGGGGGCGCACATCCGCCGGAATGAGGCGCGAGACAATCCGTACGCCCCCTCGGGGCCGGGCCCTTTAGACTGGTGGGCCGTTCCGCTCGGCGCTCGAGGAGAGGTAGTTCGCCACCCATGAGGCTCGTCTTCGCCGGTACCCCCGAGGTCGCCGTCCCCGCCCTCGACGCCCTGCTCGCCTCGGACCGCCACGAGGTCGTCGCCGTCGTCACGCGGCCCGACGCCCCCGCCGGCCGCGGTCGCCGCCTGGTGGCGAGCCCCGTCGCCGAGCGCGCGGAGGAGGCCGGCATCGAGGTGCTCAAGCCCGCGCGCCCGCGCGACGAGGACTTCCTCGCCCGGCTGCGCGAGATCGCCCCGGACTGCTGCCCGGTCGTCGCCTACGGCGCGCTGCTGCCGAAGGCCGCCCTGGACATCCCCGTGCACGGCTGGGTCAACCTGCACTTCTCGCTGCTGCCCGCGTGGCGTGGCGCGGCCCCGGTCCAGCACTCGATCCTCGCGGGCGACGAGGTCACCGGCGCGTCCACCTTCCTCATCGAGGAGGGCCTGGACTCGGGTCCCGTCTACGGCGTGGTCACCGAGGTGGTGCGGCCCACCGACACCAGCGGCGACCTGCTGACCCGGCTCGCCTTCGCCGGCTCGGGGCTGCTCGCCGCCACCATGGACGGCATCGAGGACGGCTCGCTCAAGGCCGTGCCGCAGCCCGCCGAGGGCGTCTCCCTCGCCCCGAAGATCAATGTCGAGGACGCCCGGATCGACTGGTCCGTGCCCGCCCTGCGCGTGGACCGGGTGGTCCGCGGGTGCGCCCCGGCGCCGGGCGCGTGGACGCTCTTCCGCGGCGAGCGGCTGAAGGTCATGTCGGTGGTGCCCGCCCCCGGCCGGGACGGCCTCGAGCCCGGCGAGATCGCCGCGGCCAAGAACTCCGTGCACGTGGGGACCGGTTCCCACGCCGTCGAGCTGCAGTGGGTCCAGCCGCAGGGCAAGAAGCCGATGAAGGCCGCCGACTGGGCCCGGGGCGTCCGTATCGCCGCAGGCGAGCGGCTCGGCGCGGCCTGAGGGCAGAGCGTAGGCTGGACACCTTCGCCACCCCAGCCCCGGAGCACCTTTCGTGAACGACCGTCCCGCCCGCCGCCCCGCAAAGCCCTACCGCCGGCCCAAGAAGGACCCGGTGCGGATCCTCGCCTTCGAGGCGCTGCGGGCGGTCGACGAGCGGGACGCGTACGCGAACCTGGTCCTGCCGCCGCTGCTGCGCAAGGCCCGGGAGAAGGGCGACTTCGACGCGCGCGACGCCGCGCTCGCCACGGAGCTGGTCTACGGGACGCTGCGCCGCCAGGGGACGTACGACACGATCATCGCCTCGTGCGTCGACCGGCCGCTGCGCGAGGTGGACCCGCCGGTCCTGGACGTGCTGAGCCTCGGTGCGCACCAGCTGCTCGGCACGCGCATCCCGCCGCACGCGGCGGTCTCCGCCAGCGTCGAGCTGGCGCGCGTCGTCCTCGGCGACGGCCGGGCGAAGTTCGTGAACGCCGTGCTGCGGAAGATCACCGCGCACGACATGGAGGAGTGGCTGGAAAAGGTCGCCCCGCCGTACGAGGACGATCCCGAGGAGCACCTCGCCGTGGTGCACGCGCACCCGCGCTGGGTCGTCTCCGCCCTGTGGGACGCGCTCGGCGGCGGCCGCGCCGGCATCGAGGACCTGCTGGAGGCCGACAACGAGCGGCCCGAGGTGACGCTCGTCGCCCGGCCGGGCCGCTCCACCACGGACGAGCTGCTGGCGGCCGTCGGTGAGGAGTCGGCGCTGCCCGGCCGCTGGTCGCCGTATGCCGTACGGCTCGCCGAGGGCGGCGAGCCCGGGGCGCTGGAGGCCGTGGCGGAGGGCCGCGCAGGCGTGCAGGACGAGGGCAGCCAGCTGGTCGCCCTCGCCCTCGCCTCCGTGCCCCTGGAGGGGCCGGACGCGCGCTGGCTCGACGGCTGCGCGGGGCCCGGCGGCAAGGCGGCGCTCCTCGGGGCGCTGGCCGCCGAGCGGGGGGCGGCGCTGCTCGCCTCCGAGAAGCAGCCGCACCGGGCCCGCCTGGTCGGGCGGGCGCTCGCCGGGAACCCCGGCCCGTACCAGGTCATCGCCGCGGACGGCACGCGCCCGCCGTGGCGCGAGGGGGTCTTCGACCGCGTCCTCGTCGACGTGCCCTGCACCGGTCTCGGCGCCCTGCGCCGCCGCCCCGAGGCGCGCTGGCGGCGCCGCCCGGAGGACGTGGCGGGCTTCGCCCCCCTCCAGCGCGACCTGCTGCGGGAGGCGCTGCGCGCCGTGCGGGTCGGCGGGGTCGTGGGGTACGCGACGTGCTCGCCGCACCCGGCCGAGACGAAGGCCGTCGTCGACGACGTGCTCAAGCGCGAGGGCGTCAGCGCGGAGTGGATCGACGCGCGTCCGCACATGCAGGGCGTCCCGGCACTTGGCGAGGGCCCGGACGTCCAGCTGTGGCCGCACCTGCACGGCACGGACGCGATGTACCTGGCCCTCCTCCGCCGCACCGCCTAGCGGCGGGCTCGGGGGTTCGCCCACCGTGGGCGGGTGCCAGGGAAGAGGCCGCGCCTCCTCTCTCCGCCGCCGTGGCGCGCAAGGCTGAGCAGCCGTGGCACCGCCGGTCCGCGCCGCGGTGGCTGGTCGCCGTTGCGGCGGAGGGAAGTGAAGCGGTTGCGCCGCTTCGATCTGCTGCCGCGGGGTGGGTGTCGGAAGAGGCCTGCGCCTCTTCTCTCCGCCGCCGTGGCGCGTAACCCCCATGGTGGTGTCCGGCGGTGCGGGGCCGGCCTCAGGTCGTAGCCCGTGGCGGAGACGGCGGCGTGGCCGGGGACGTCGCCGGACCCGCACAAGTGGGCCCCCGCACAGCGGAGCGCAGCGGACATGGCAGGCTTAAGGCATGGCCGCGCAGATCAACCCCAGCATCCTGTCCGCCGACTTCGCCCGACTCGCCGACGAGGCCGAGGCGGTCAAGGGCGCCGACTGGCTCCACGTGGACGTCATGGACAACCATTTCGTCCCCAACCTCACCCTCGGCGTGCCGATCGTCGAGTCGCTGAGCCGGGCCACGGACACCCCGCTGGACTGCCACCTGATGATCGAGGACCCGGACCGCTGGGCGCCGCAGTACGTGGAGGCCGGTGCGGGTTCGGTGACCTTCCACGCGGAGGCCGCGGCCGCCCCGGTGCGGCTCGCGCGGGAGATCCGGGCGAAGGGCGCGCGGGCCTCGATGGCGCTGAAGCCGGCGACGCCGATCGAGCCGTACGAGGACCTGCTGCCCGAGCTGGACATGCTGCTGATCATGACCGTCGAGCCCGGCTTCGGCGGCCAGGCGTTCCTGGACATCATGCTTCCGAAGATCCGCCGCACGCGGGAGCTGATCTCGCGGCACGGCCTGCAGATGTGGCTGCAGGTCGACGGCGGGGTCTCGGCGGAGACGATCGAACGGTGCGCGGAGGCCGGCGCGGACGTGTTCGTGGCCGGATCCGCCGTCTACGGTACGGAGGACCCGGCGGCGACCGTACGGGCCCTGCGCGCCCAGGCGGAGCGTGCCACGGCCGGTGCGGCCTGGGCCTGCGGGCACTGAGCGGGGTGCCGCGCTCGCCCGAAATGCTGAGCGCGAAGGTCAAGGTCTGATCAAGGACCGCCGTTTCTGACAGGATGACGGTGGAGTCCAAGCTCGAACAGCATGAAAACAGTGAGGAGACGGTGGTGTCGACGGGCCGTTCAGCCACGCCGATGGGGCCCGCCGAGCTGGTGCAGGCGGCGGCCATGGCCCGCCGCTTCTACCTCGAGGGCAAATCGAAGATCCAGATCGCCGAGGAGTTCGGCGTGAGCCGCTTCAAGGTCGCCAGGGTGCTGGAGACGGCGCTCGAACGCGATCTCGTGCGGATCGAGATCAGGGTCCCGGCCGAGCTGGACGCGGAGCGCTCCGACGCGCTGCGCGCCCGCTACGGCCTGCGCCACGCGGTCGTCGTGGAGTCCCCGGCCGACGCCGCGGACGATGCGCCCGACCCCGAGAACCTCGGCGAGGTGGCCGCAGACCTGCTCGGCGAGCTGGTGCACGAGGGCGACGTGCTGGGCCTGGCCTGGGGCCGCTCGACCATTCACATGGCCGCGGCGCTGCACCGGCTGCCGCCGTGCACGGTCGTCCAGCTGACCGGCGTCTACGACGCGGGCACGGCGGAGCGCGGCTCGGTGGAGGCCGTGCGGCGTGCCGCGCAGGTCTCGGGCGGCGAGGCGCACCCGATCTACGCGCCGATGCTGCTGCCGGACCCGGCCACGGCCGCGGCGCTGCGCGGCCAGACGGGCATCGCGCGCGCCTTCGACTACTTCGACAAGGTGACCGTCGCGGCCGTCTCCATCGGCTCGTGGGCGCCCGGCATCTCGACCGTCTACGACATGCTCACCGAGGAGGAGCGGGCCCACTACGCCTCCCTGGGCGCCGCCGCGGAGATGTCCGCGCACCTCTTCGACGCCGAGGGCCGCCGCATCGGCCGGGACCTGGGCGAGCGCTGCATCACGGTCGAGGCCGACCGGCTGCGCCGCATTCCGGAGGTCGTCGCGATCGCGGGCGGGCTGCGCAAGGCGGCGGCGATCGGTGCGGTGCTGCGCTCCGGGCTGGTCACCAGCCTGGTGACGGACACCGCCGCCGCGGACCACCTGCTGCTGGAGACCGGCCCGGGGCCGCGTCCGGCGCTGGACCGGGCGGATCCGGACGGCGCGTAGCGGGCGGCAGCGGGGATCCGCAGCGAGCGGGAGACGGAGTGAGCGGGCGGCGTGCCGAGGGCACGCCGCCCGCTTTTTCCTTCTCCTATTTCGGCGTTGTGAAAACGCAGGGCGGAACTTTGCATTCCATTGGTAATTCCACCGGTCGGCAGTCCGGTTTTTTCTTTGTGTGACCGAGGTCATGGAGCGGTCCCCGGTCGCCCCGGCGGCCGATTCCAGCTGCGAAGATAAGCAAACCCGAATAGCGCCAGTAGACAAGATAGCTTGACACTACAAATTTGCCTCAGCAGACTCAATTTCCGTGCGCAGCCTCTTCCGGAAAGGACGTCCTGAAGGTGAATGACGACAAGACACTCCAGGTGCGGTCCTACCCATTCGGCGATCCGGCCGGACTCGAATTGGACCCGCTTTACGCGGAGCTCCGCGAGAGCGAGCCGCTGAGCCGGGTGCAGCTGCCGTACGGCGACGAGGCCTGGCTGGCCACCCGCTACGCCGACATCCGCAAGGTGATGACGGACAACACCTTCAGCCGGGCGGCCACGCTCCACCGGGACGAACCGCGGATCGGCGAGGAGGTCGTCGACCGCGGACTGCTGTCGATGGACCCGCCGGACCACACCCGGCTGCGCCGGGTCGCCAACGCCGGCCTGACCCCGCGGCAGACCGAGCGGCTGCGCCCGCTCACCGAGCGGATAGCCGACGAACTGCTCGACGCATTGTCCCGCAAGGAATCCGGGGAATCCCCGGCCGACCTGATGGCCGAATTCATCAACCCGCTCGCCGTCACGGTGATCTGCGAACTGCTCGGCGTTCCCTTCGAGGACCGTGCGGATTTCCAGGAATGGTCGCAGGCGGTGGTTTCCACCACATCGCTCCCGCCGGCGAAGATGAATGAATACATGGGGAATCTGCACAGCTATATGGCGAAGCTGGTCGCCATCCGGCGCAGCGAGCCGACCGACGGCCTCCTCAACGGCATGATCCAGGCCCGGGACGAGGACCCGGAGCGGCTCACCGAGGACGAGCTCGTGCTCGTGGCCGTGCGCCTGCTCGCCCCCGGCGTGCAGAACACCGTGCTCACCCTCGCCAACTTCGTGCTCGTGCTCATGCAGCACCCGGAGGAGTTCGACCGGCTGCGCACGGACCCCGGCCTCGTGCCCGCGGCCGTCGAGGAGCTGATCCGCTACACCCCCTTCCACACCTCCACGATGTTCCCCCGCTACGCGACCGAGGACGTCGAGCTCGGCGGGACCGTCGTGCGGGCGGGCGAGGCCGTCGTCGGCTCGATCTGCGCGGCCAACCGGGACCGGGACGTCTTCTCCTCGCCCGAGGAACTCGACTTCGAGCGCGGCCCCAACCCGCACCTGGGCTTCGGCCTCGGCGCCCACTTCTGCCCCGGCGCGCACCTGGCCCGCATGCAGCTGCAGGTCGCCATCGCCGCGCTCGCGCGCCGCGTCGAGGGCCTGCGGCTCGCGGTCCCCGAGGAGGAGCTGAGCTGGAAGCAGGGCATGGTCGTGCGCTGGCTCGACGCCCTGCCCGTCACCTGGTCCCGCATCAGCGGCTGACCGGCCCGCGCCGCCCGGCTCGTCCGCCCATCGGCCCGCGCCGCCGGGCACCCGGCCCCGCCGCCCTTCACCCCTCACTCCTCTTCCCCACGAAAGAGACGGGAACGACCGATGAACGCTGTGTCCACGGCCCTCGCGGCCCCCTCTTCCGCCCCTCTTGCCCCTCCCACCGCCCCTGCCGCCGACCCCTTCCCCCTCCTCGGCAACGACGCGGTCGTCTTCGCCGTGGGCAACGCCCGCCAGGCGATGCACTTCTACCGCACCGCGTTCGGGATGCGCGTGACGGCCTACCGCGGCCCGGAGACCGGCACGCCCGAGACCGTCTCCTACGTGCTGGAGTCCAAGGGCGTCCGCTTCGTCCTCACCTCGCCGGTCCAGCCGCACACCGAGGCCGGCCGCGTGCTCGCCGAGCACATAGCCGCCCACGGCGACGGCGTCACCGACGTGGCCCTGCAGGTCCCCGACGCCCGCGCCGCCTACGCCGGCGCCGTCGAGCGGGGCGCGCACGGCCTCGCCGCGCCGTACGAGCTCACCGACGAGTGGGGCACGGTCGTGCTGGCCCGCATCGCCGCCTACGGCGACACCGTCCACACCCTCGTCGACCGCACCCGCTACTCCGGCCCCTACCTGCCGGGTTACGAGGCGGTCGACCCCGAGCGCTTCGGCCCGCAGGGCGAGCCGCTGTTCGAGCTCATCGACCACGTCGTCGGCAACGTCGAGCTCGGCGCCATGGACAAGTGGATCGAGTTCTACCAGCGCGTCATGGGCTTCACCCAGATCCAGGAGTTCACCGACGAGGACATCGCCACCGAGCTGTCCTCGCTGATGTCCAAGGCCCTGGGCGACGGCAGCGGCAAGGTGAAGTTCAACGTCAGCGAGCCGGCCATCGGCAAGCGCAAGTCGCAGATCGACGAGTACCTGGAGTTCTACGGCGGCCCGGGCGTGCAGCACATCGCCCTCGCCACCGACGACATCGTCGGCACCGTCCGCGCGATGCAGGCGGCCGGCGCGGAGTTCCTCACCACCCCCGGCGCCTACTACGACGTCCTCGCCGAGCGCATCGGCGACATGCGCGTCCCGGTGGACGAGCTGCGGGAGCTGAACATCCTCGCCGACCGCGACGAGGACGGCTACCTGCTGCAGATCTTCACCAAGCCGGTCCAGGACCGCCCCACCGTCTTCTTCGAGATCATCGAGCGGCGCGGCGCCAAGGGCTTCGGCCGGGGCAACTTCCAGGCGCTGTTCGAGGCCATCGAGCGGGATCAGGCCCTGCGCGGCAACCTCTGACCCACCCCGCAAGCCCGGCAACCCCGTACCACCTCTGGAGAAAGCTGATCACATGACGGTGTGGTTCATCACCGGCGCCTCGCGCGGTCTCGGCCTGGAGCTCGTCCGGGCAGCGCTCGCCCACGGCGACCGGGTTGTCGCCGCGGTCCGCGACCCCCGCGCCTTCACGGGCACCGTGCCGGACGCCTCCGGCAACCTCCTCGTCCTGCCGCTCGACGTGACGGACGAGGAGCAGGCCCGTACCGCCGCGGCCCGCGCCACCGAGCACTTCGGCCGGATCGACGTGCTGGTGAACAACGCCGGGTACGGGGTGGTCGGAGCGGTCGAGGAGACCTCGGACGACGAGGTCCGCGCCCTGTTCGAGACCAACGTCTTCGGGCTCCTCAAGGTCACCCGCGCCGTCCTGCCCGTCCTGCGGGCCCAGCGCGCCGGCCACGTCATCAACATCGGCTCCGTCGGCGGCTTCGCCCAGGGCGCGGGCTCGGGGATCTACGGGGCGAGCAAGTTCGCCCTGGAGGGCATCACCGAGGCCCTGCACGCCGAGGTGGCCGCCCTCGGCATCAAGGTCACGGTCGTCGAACCCGGCCAGATCCGCACCGACTTCTTCGACCCGTCGAGCCTGCGCCCCGCGGCGCACACCATCGACGACTACGCGCAGACCGCGGGCGCCCGCCGCACCGACTTCGCCCGGACCAACCACCGGCAGCCCGGCGACCCGGTCAAGGCCGCGCAGGCCGTCGTGGCCCTCGCGCACAGCGCCGAGCCGCCGCTGCGACTGCCGCTGGGCAGCGACAGCGTGGCCCGCATCGAGGCCAAGCTCGCGCACGTCACCGGCGAGCTCGCGGCATGGCGGCACGTCGCCCTGTCCACCGACCACGACACCGCGGAGGCCGGGGCGTGACCGACGACCTCACCGGCAGCGCCACCGGCGATCCCACCGGAAGGACCACCGGCGATCTCACGCAGCGCATCGAGAAGGCCCTCGCCGCGCCCGCGACCGACGACGCCTTCGACGTCCACGCCGCACTGGAGGACGTCCTCGCGGGCGTCGGCATGACGGCCGCCGACACCGGCGGCGCCATCACCTTCGAGGGCGCCGACCCCGTCGTCCCCTCCACGCTGCGCCTGGGCGCGGCCGCCGGCATCGCCCTCGTCGCGAAGTCCGCCGCCGTCGCCAAGCTCTGGCGGCTGCGCGGCGGACCGGGCCAGGACATCTCCATGGACCTGCGGGTGGCGCCGCACCGGCTCTGCCCCTTCTACGACCGCAAGTGGGAGCTGATCAACGGCAGCCCCCTCAGTGAATCCTCCAACCCCAGCAACGCCCTGGGCTGGGCCTTCTACCGCAGCCGCGACGGCCGCTGGATGATGCCCCAGAACATGTACCCCAAGATCAAGGTCGAGGCGCAGCGGTTCCTGGGGGTCCCGGACGACGCCGACGCGGTGGCCGCCGCCATCGCCGCCCGCGACGCCCGCGAGCTGGAGGAGGCCGGCAACGACGCCGGCATCGTCATGGCGATGCTGCGCGAGACCCGTGAGTTCCTGGCCGAGCCGCAGTACCGCGACGTCCTCGCCCACGCCCCGCTCATCGAGATCGAGAAGATCGGCGACAGCGACCCCGAGCCCCTGCCGCCGGGCGCGGCCCAGCCGCTCTCCGGCATCCGCGCCCTCGGCATGGGCCACGTCATCGCCGGCGCGGGGGTCGGCCGGGCCCTCGCCCTGCACGGCGCCGACGTCCTGAACCTCTGGCGGCCGGACGAGCTGGAGCACGAGCGCAGCTATATCAGCGCCAACGTCGGCGTCCGCTCGACCTACCTCGACCCGTACACGGCCGAGGGCTCCGGGCGACTGCGGACCCTCCTGCGCGACGCGGACGTCTTCTACGCCAACCGCCGCCCCGGCTACCTCGAGCGCATCGGCCTGTCCGAGGAGGAGGCCGCGGCGGCGCGCCCCGGCATCGTCCACGCGACGAACTCCCTGGCCGGGCGCACGGGGCCGTGGGCGGGCCGGATCGGCTTCGACCAGACGGCCGGGAGCCTCGTCGGCATCATGACCCTCGAAGGCGACGGGGACCGCCCCCAGCTGCCGCCCGTCCAGGTCGTCAACGACTACATCACCTCCTGGCTCACCACCGTGGGCATCGTCGAGGCGCTCAACCGCCGCGCGCAGGAGGGCGGCAGCTACCGCGTCCACGTCTCGCTCGTCCGGGCCGCCCTGTGGATCCTGAGCATGGGCGTCTTCGACCGGGACTACGCCCATCAGGTCGCCGGGTCGAGCCCCCGCCACCTCTACCTCGACCCCGAGACCTTCACCGCCGACACCGCGCTCGGCGCCTACCAGGGCGTCACGGACCAGGTCCGGATGTCGGCCACGCCCGGAAGCTACCGGCACGTCCTCGTGCCGCGCGGCTCCTCCCGGCCCGAGTGGCTGCCCGGCGAGAGGCGGACCGCATGACCGGCCCGAGCAGAAGGTCCCTCCTGGCGGGGACCGTGGCGGCCGCGGCGGGCACCGCCGGCGTGCTCGCCGCCCGCCCCGCCGCGGCCGCCGCGCCCGCCGGGAGCCCCGCGGGCGGGGCCGGCTTCCCGGCCGTGACGGTCGGCCCCGGCGACCCCCGCTACGGCGACCTCGTCGTGGGCAACAACGCCCGCTGGGTGGGCCGGCCGGAGACGGTGCGGCTCGTCGCCACCACCGAGCACGCCGTCCGCGCCGTGCAGGACGCCGTCGACGGCGGGAAGCGGATCTCCGTGCGCGGCGGCGGGCACTGCTACGCCGACTTCGTCTTCAACCCGCAGGTGCAGACGGTCATCGACATGACGCCGATGAACGCCGTCTCCTACGACGCCGGGCGCAAGGCGTTCTGCGTCGAGGCCGGGGCGACCCTCCTCGACGTCTACGAGGCCCTCTACAAGGGCTGGGGCGTGACCATCCCCGGCGGCCGGTGCCACTCGGTCGGCGTCGGCGGGCACGTCAGCGGCGGCGGCTACGGCATGCTCTCGCGCAAGCACGGGCTCACCGTGGACCACCTGTACGCCGTCGAGGTCGTCGTCGTGGGCGCCGACGGCAGGGCGCGCCCCGTCGTCGCCACGCGCGAGGAGGGCGACCCGCACCGCGACCTGTGGTGGGCCCACACCGGGGCGGGCGGCGGCAACTTCGGCGTCATCACCCGCTACTGGTTCCGCTCGCCCGGCGCCCGGGGCGCCGACCCGGCCGGCCAGCTCATCCGCCCGCCGAAGGAGGTGCTGGTCAGCGCCCTGGCCCTGCCGTGGAGCGCGTTGGACGAGAAGGCCTTCACGGGCCTGGTGCGCGACTACGGCGCCTGGCACGAGAAGAACGCGGGTGCCGATTCCCCCTACGCCTCCCTGTGCAGCTTCCTGACCCTGTGCCACCAGGCCAACGGCACCGTCAGCCTGCTGACCCAGATGGACGCCGGCGTGCCGGACGCCGAGCGGCTGCTGCACGACTACGTCGCCTCGGTCACCGCTTCCCTCGGCAAGGGGGCGGCGCGGCCGATGACGGCCCCGGTGGGGGAGAACCCCCCGATGCCGGATCTCTTCCACCCGCGCCGGCTGCCCTGGCTGACCGCCACGAAGTTCCTCGGCACGAACAACGCGGCGCTCGTCAACCCCACCCTGCGCGGCGCGCACAAGTCCGCGTACATGCGCAAGGGCTTCACCGACGGGCAGATCGCCGCCGTCCACCGGCACCTGACCCGGACAGACCTGCGCAACCCGAGCTCGATGGTCTCGCTGCTGTCCTTCGGCGGGCGGATCAACGCGGCGCGGCCGGGGGACACCGCCTCCGTCCAGCGCGACTCCGTCTTCAAGGCCCTGTTCCAGTCGATGTGGGCGGACCGGGCCGACGACGACGCGAACGTGCGCTGGACCCGCGAGTCCTACGCCGAGGTCTTCGCCGCGACCGGCGGCTACCCCGTCCCGGGCCCGGCCACGGACGGCTGTTACATCAACTACGCGGACACGGACATCACCGACCCCGCGCACAACCGGTCCGGAGTGCCGTGGCAGACGCTCTACTACGGCGCCAACTACCCGCGGCTGCAGCGGATCAAGGCCGCGTACGACCCGGGGAACGTCTTCCGTCACCCGCAGTCCATCGCTCTGCCGGCCACCCCGTAACCCGGGCGCGGCACCGCGCCGGACAGGGCTTCACCGGCTCCATCCGAAAGAGGGCGTGAACGCGTGATTCGCACGATGGCAGTAGTCGGCACCGGACTGATCGGCACGTCCGTGGGGCTCGCGGTGAGCCGCCACGGCGTGACCGTCCACCTCATGGACGAGGACGAGACGGCGGCGAGGACCGCGGCGGCGCTGGGCGCCGGGGTCCTGGCCGCCCCCGCCGGGCCGGTGGACCTGGCGGTGCTCGCGGTGCCGCCCGGCCGGCTCGGCCCGGTCCTCGCCGAGCAGCAGCTGCGCGGCCTCGCCCGCGCCTACACCGACGTCGCGAGCGTGAAGGCCGCGCCGGAGCGGCACGCACTGGCCGGTCTCGCCGACGCCTCCTCCTACGTGGGCGGCCACCCGCTCGCCGGCCGGGAGAAGTCGGGGCCGCTCGCCGCCCGGGCGGACCTCTTCGAGGACCGCTCCTGGGTGCTCACCCCGTCGGAGGCCACCTCGCAGGAGACCCTCAACCGGGCCCTGGAGACGATCGCGCTGTGCGGCGCCGTGCCCGTGCTGATGGGCAGCCAGGCTCACGACAGCGCCGTGGCACTGACCTCGCACGTGCCGCACGTGGTGGCCAGCCTCATGGCCGCGCGCCTGCAGCACGCCCCGCGCGAGGCGGCCCGGCTCGCCGGGCAGGGGCTGCGCGACGTCACCCGCATCGCCGCGGGCGACGCCCGTCTGTGGGGGGACATCCTGCAGTCCAACGCCGCCGCCGTGGCCGGAGTCCTGCGGGAGCTCCAGGCCGACCTCTCCGACCTGCTGGCCGCGCTCAACGAGCTGTCGGCCGCCCCCGCGGGCGACGACTCGCCCGGCCTTGCGCGGTTGGTCGACCTCCTCGATCGCGGCATCGCCGGGATGGGCGCGATCCAGGGGCGCGGCGGTGCACAGGCCGCGGGCCCGGTGCGGCTGCGGGTGGCCCTGGGGGACAGGCCGGGGGAGCTGGCGCGGATGCTCGCCTCGGTGGCCGGTTTCGGCATCGGGGCGGACGACGTGTCGCCGCGCAGCGGCGGTGCTTCCGGGCTGGAGGTGGAGCTGGGCGTGGCGCCGCTCAGGGCGGAGGAAGTGCTGCGCAGGCTCGTACGGGACGGCTTCGAGGCGGCCCGGGCCGACCGGCGGGTCCTGGCCGGCGCCATGCCGTAAGCCACCCCACCGACACCGAGCGGGGGCGGACCGGGTTCATCCGGTCCGCCCCCGCTCTTTCGTGGGGGAGAGGTCAGTGCGCCCGGGCGGCCCTGCGGTGCTGTGCCGCCTTCGCCCGGTTTCCGCAGATGGCCATCGAGCACCAGCGGCGCCGCTTGCCCACCGACTTGTCGACGAAGCGGCCGCTGCAGTTGTGCCCGTCGCAGATGCGCAGCCGCGTGCGCGTGTCCCCGCTGCCGAGCAGCGTTGCCGCGTCGACGGCGATCCGGCACAGCGCGCGGCGGGCGTCGGACGGCGCGGTGTCCGTACGGAAGACGGCGGCGCCGTCCTGCACGTCGAGGCGCGAGGGGTGCTCGCCGAGGCGCGCCAGCCACACGTTGATCGTGCCGGCCGCGGCCTCGGGGAACGGCTCGCCCGCGACGCTCGCCCGGTACCCGGCGTCGATGGCCTCGCGCAGCTCCCTCGCCTCCCGCAGCAGTGCGTCGTCCACGGCGACGTCCTGCGGGGTGACGCCCGCCTCGGCGAACCACTCGGCGAGGTCGCCGGGGCCCACCAGCAGCTCGCGGCCGCCTTTGAAGCGGTCCCGGAGGGTGTTGACGAAGTCGACGCTCAGCCGCCCGCCGTACCAGACCCAGCGCTCCGGCACTTGGCGATCTTGCACCTGTTCCACAGCCATAACCCCATGATAGGTTACCCGGACCGAGTAACCGTACTACCGGTTAGCAACCGGGAGAGAGGTTGTGCGATGTCCCAGCAGGCAGCGGCGGAAGCGCCGAAGGGCGGGTGGGCGGGCGCGGCGAAGGTCTGGCTCCTGGCCCTCGGCATGTTCGCGATCGGCACGGACCTGTTCATCGTGTCCGGGCTGCTGCCGGCGCTCGGCGACGAGCTGGACCTGTCGACGGCCGCGGCCGGCCAGACGGTGACCGTCTTCGCCATCACCTACGCCGTCGCCGCGCCGATCCTGGCCAGCGTCACCTCCCGCCTCGACCGGCGCACGCTGCTGCTGGCCGTGCTCATCGTCTTCGCCGTGGGCAACGCCCTCTCGGCGTTCGCCCCGAACTACGCCGTGCTGCTCCTCAGCCGCGTCGTCGCCGGTGCCTCCGCCGCGCTCTACGCCTCCACCGCCTCCGCCGTCGCCGCCCGCATCACCGCGCCCGAGCGGCGCGGACGCGCCCTCGCGATCGTCTACGCGGGCATGACCAGCGCCATCGCCCTGGGCGTCCCGATCGGCAACGCCATCGGCGAACTCTCCTCGTGGCGCTGGGCGTTCGGCTTCGTCGCCCTGCTCGCCCTCGTCACGGCGCTCGGCGCCGCGGCCGGCATCCCGTCGGTGGAGGGCAACGCGGGCCTGGGCGTCCGCGAGCGCCTGGGCGCCGTGCGCATCAAGCGCGCCCCCACCGCCATGCTGACCACCACGCTGTGGGTCGTCGGCACCTTCGTCGTCTACACCTACCTCGGCACCGTGCTGGAGAAGGTCAGCGGCGCCGCCGACGCGGACCGGACCTGGCTGCTCCTGCTGTTCGGCATCGGCAGCTTCGCCGGCGTCATGGGCGGTGGCCGGCTCGCCGACCGCGTCGACTCCACCCGCGGCCTCGCCGCCACCGTCGCCCTGCTCGCCGCCGTCCTCGCGGCGCTCACCCTCGCCCTGCACTCCGTGGTCGGCGCCGCGGTGGGCCTCACCGTGTGGGGCCTGGTGCACTGGGCGAGCTTCCCGCTCATCCAGCACCGCCTGCTGGCCATCGGCGGCAAGAACGGGGACATGCTCCTGGCGCTGAACAACAGCGCCGTCTACATCGGGCAGACCGCGGCGGCCGTGGTCGGCGGGCTCTTCGCCGACGCCGGCCACCTGCGCCAACTGCCGCTGGCCGGCGCGGGCTTCGAGGTGCTCGCCCTCGTCGTCCTCGCGATCGGCGCGCGGGCCGCCCGCCCGGCGGCGAGCGCCGCCGCCGCGGTGACGGCGGCGCCGCAGACGTCCGCCGGAGCGGTGGACAGCCGCCCCTGACGACCGGGGCCAACTCATCGGCACACAGCACCACAAAGGGGGATCCGGGCCACATGATGAACCTGCGACGCCTGAAATACTTCGTCGTGCTCGCCAAAGAGCTCCACTTCGGGCGGGCCGCCGAATCGCTGGGGATCACGCAGTCGGCACTGTCGCAACAGGTCAAGGCCCTGGAGAAGGACGTAGGAGTCGACCTCATCACCGGCCGCGGGGCCAAGGGCGCCGAGCTGACCGAGGCCGGCCGGGAGCTGGTGGAGGGCGCGGACCGGATCCTCTCCCTCTGCGACGACCTCACCGCCCGCCTGCAGGAGGTCGCGACCGGCCGGGCCGGCACGATCGGCCTGGCCTACAGCCTCTCCGGCGCGTCCCTCGGGCAGCAGGACATCGTCGAGGAGTTCCGCAAGCGCTTCCCGGCCGTCCGGGTGGAGACCGACTCCGGCTGCTCGGCCCGCAACATCGAGATGCTGCGCGACGGCCAGGTCGACGTCGCCTTCATCCGGCAGGAGGCCCGCTGCCCCGAGGTGGACTCCTTCGTCCTCGCCGAGGAGGAGCTGGTGGCCGTCTTCCCCTCGGGCCACCGCCTCTCCTCCTCCCTGCGCATCACGCGCGAGCAGCTGCAGGAGGAGCCGCTCGTGATGTGGCCCAGGAAGCTCGCACCGGAGCTGTACGACCGCATCGTCGGCCAGGTGTGGGGCGAGGTCTCCCCGCGCATCGTCCAGGAGGAGCCCGACTACGAGAGCGTGTGCGCCTTCGTCGAGCGGGGCACGGCCGTGGCCGTCATGGACCGGCGGGTGGCCGAGCGGTTCGTCCGGCACGGCATGGCCGTACGGCGCTTCACCGCGCCCGTCCCGGTGACGAAGATCGCCGTGGCCTGGCGCAGGGCCACCCGGTCGCTGGTGGTGGACAACTTCCTGTCGGTCGCCCGCTCCAACAGCCACCAGCTGGTCGGCAGCCACCGCACGCCGCGCGGCGTGCAGTACACGGACCTCGCCGGAGTGGAGATCTCCAGCACCGCCACCGCGTAAAAACGGGCAAGCCGGGCGGCTCGGGCGAAGCCACAGGGCGCGCCCGGGCCGCTTGGCCGAAGTCACAGAATGCGACGCCAGTTCGCCACGGCGACCGGAAATCGTGGATGATGGGTCCAGGAACCTCAGCCCGATCCGGTGTCGGCCCGGTCTGACTCCCCACCCGCTCTGTACGTAAAACCGCAGGTGAGAGAGCCAGTATGCGTTTCCTTAATGACCAGAAGCCGCCGTACGACCTCACGTACGACGATGTGTTCATGGTGCCGAGCCGCTCCGCGGTCGGCTCCCGCCAGGCCGTGGACCTCTCCGCGCCGGACGGGACCGGCACCACCATCCCCCTCGTCGTCGCGAACATGACCGCGATCGCCGGCCGCCGCATGGCGGAGACCGTCGCCCGCCGCGGCGGCCTGGTCGTCATCCCGCAGGACATCCCGATCGAGGTCGTCACCGACGTCATCTCCTGGGTCAAGAGCCGCCACCACGTGCTCGACACCCCGATCGTCCTCAGCCCCTCCCAGACCGTCGCCGACGCGCTGTCGCTGCTGCCCAAGCGCGCGCACGGCGCCGGCGTCGTCGTCGACGCGGACCACCGCCCCGTCGGCGTCGTCACCGAGCACGACCTGACCGGCGTGGACCGCTTCACGCAGCTGTCCGAGGTCATGTCCAAGGAGCTGCTCCTCCTCGACGCGGACATCGACCCGCGCGAGGCCTTCAACCAGCTCGACGCCGCGCACCGCAAGCTCGCCCCCGCGGTCGACAAGGACGGCCGCCTCGCGGGCATCCTGACCCGCCGCGGCGCCCTGCGCGCGACCCTCTACACCCCCGCCACCGACGCCGAGGGCAAGCTGCGCATCGCCGCCGCCGTCGGCATCAACGGCGACTTCGTGGGCAAGGCCAAGCTGCTGCTCGAGGCGGGCGTGGACACGCTCGTCATCGACACCGCGCACGGCCACCAGGAGTCGATGATCTCCGCGATCAAGGCCGTCCGGGCGCTCGACCCGCAGGTCCCGATCGTCGCGGGCAACATCGTCGCCGCCGACGGCGTGCGCGACCTCATCGAGGCCGGCGCGGACATCATCAAGGTCGGTGTGGGCCCGGGCGCCATGTGCACCACCCGCATGATGACCGGCGTGGGCCGCCCGCAGTTCTCCGCCGTCCTGGAGTGCGCCGCCGAGGCGAAGAAGTACGGCAAGCACGTGTGGGCCGACGGCGGCGTCCGTCACCCGCGCGACGTCGCCATGGCCCTGGCCGCGGGCGCGTCCAACGTGATGATCGGCTCCTGGTTCGCGGGCACCTACGAGTCCCCGGGCGACCTCCAGCAGACCGCCGACGGGCGCTTCTACAAGGAGTCCTTCGGCATGGCCTCGGCCCGCGCGGTCCAGAACCGCACCTCCGAGGAGTCCGCGTACGACCGGGCCCGCAAGGGTCTGTTCGAGGAGGGCATCTCCACCTCGCGCATGTTCCTCGACCCCACCCGCCCGGGCGTGGAGGACCTGATCGACTCGATCATCGCGGGTGTCCGCTCCTCCTGCACCTACGCGGGCGCCGGCTCCCTGGCCGAGTTCGCCGAGCGTGCCGTCGTCGGCGTCCAGAGCGCCGCCGGCTACGCCGAGGGCAAGCCGCTGCACGCCAGCTGGCAGTAATCCCCGCACAGCCCTGAGGAAGGGGCGCGGTCCGATCCGGACTGCGCCCCTTCTTTGCGTTTTCCGGGGAAGTGTTCCGGTTCGCCGGGTCGCGCCCCTTTTTTGCTCCCCATGTACCGATTCATAACGTGACGTGCAACGATCACCTGTTCTGGCCACCCGGACGCAATGATCAGCCGGGCATACGCAAGAATGGTGCATTACGAGCGCGGGCCCTGACCTCGTAGGGTCTGCGCAGAACGTGGAGTGGCGGGTACCGCTTGCTCGGCGGTACCCCTCGCTACGGGATTGCTCTGCCATGTCGGCGCGCCCCGGGAACCGCCGCGGAACCCCTGCTTCCGGACCGGTACCCCCGACCGGCAGTCATGAACGGAGCAACCCCGTGTTGGACCAAGGCACTGCGCCACCTGCCACCGGCGGCAAGCAGCTTCCCCCGCTGCAGTCCACCGGCTTCGGCGCCCGCCTGATGCGCCGCAAGCCCGTCGAGCGTCTGGTCGCCGAGGGCGGCCAGGGCGAGGGCGGCAGCCTGCGTCGCTCGCTCGGCATGTGGCAGCTGACCATGATCAGCATCGGTGCCACGCTCGGCACCGGCATCTTCGTCGTGCTCGGCGAGGCCGTGCCCGACGCCGGCCCGGCCGTCGTGATCTCCTTCGTGCTCGCCGGCATCACCGCGCTGTTCTCGGCCCTGTCCTACGCCGAGCTCGCCGGCACCATCCCGGTCTCCGGCTCCTCGTACTCGTACGCCTACGCCACCCTCGGCGAGATCATCGCCTGGGTCTGCGGCTGGTGCCTGATCCTGGAGTACGGCGTCTCCGTGGCGGCCGTGGCCGTCGGCTGGGGCCAGTACCTCAACGAGCTCCTCGAGGGCACCATCGGCGTCACCATCCCGGCCGCCCTGGCCAACCCGCCCGGCGCCGACGGCGGCATCTTCAACCTGCCCGCCCTGCTCGTCGTGCTGCTGTGCATGGCCTTCCTGATCGGTGGCGCCAAGGAGAGCGCCCGCGCCAACACGATCATGGTCGGCGTGAAGATCGTGGCCCTGCTGCTCTTCTGCGCCGTCGCCTTCATGGGCATCCGCGCCGGCAACTACGCGCCGTTCATGCCGCTCGGCCTCGGCGGCGTCAGCGCCGCGGGCGCCACGCTGTTCTTCTCCTACATCGGCTTCGACGCCGCCTCCACCGCCGGTGAGGAGGCCAAGAACCCCAAGAAGGACCTGCCCAAGGCGATCATGCTGTCGCTGCTGATCGTCACGGTGCTGTACGTGCTGGTCGCGGCCGTCGCGGTCGGCGCCATGCCGTGGGGCGACTTCGAGGGCTCCGAGGCCGCGCTCGCCGGGATCATGAAGGACGTCACCGGCCAGAGCTTCTGGGCCGTGCTGCTCGCCGCCGGTGCCGTCATCGCCATCGCGAGCGTCGTGCTGACCGTCCTGTACGGCCAGACCCGCATCCTCTTCGCGATGTCCCGCGACGGTCTGGTCCCCAAGGCCTTCGCCAAGGTCAACCGCAAGGGCGTGCCGATGGCGAACACCGTGATCGTCTCGCTGTTCTGCGGCATCCTGGCCGCCGCGGTCCCGCTCGGCCAGCTCGCCGACGCCACCAGCATCGGCACGCTCTTCGCCTTCGCCCTGGTGAACGTCGCCGTCATCGTGCTGCGCTTCACCCGCCCCGACATGCACCGCAGCTTCCAGGTGCCGCTCTCGGGCGTGCGCATCGCGATCGGCTCGGCGAGGATTCCGCTCGGCCTGCTCTTCCCGGTGCTGGGCTTCGCCATGTGCATCTACATGATGCTCAGCCTGGACGCCATCACCTGGCAGGTCTTCGGCGGCTGGATGCTCGTCGGTCTGCTGATCTACTTCGCCTACGGCATGCGCAGGTCGCGCCTGTCGGTCGACAGGGCGGCCGGGGCCGTCCTGACGAAGGAGCCGGTGGCCGCCAAGGCGGAGGCGAAGGCCGGTGCGAAGCCCGCGGCGAAGTCCGTGGCCAAGGCCGGGGCGAAGCCGGCGACGAAGCCCGCGGCGAAGTCCGGGGCGAAGACCGGGGCCACGACGGCCAAGAAGGCCGCCTCTCCGGCCCAGCAGGCGGCGAAGGCCGGGAACGCCGGCAACGCGGCCGGGTCCGGGGCCACGTCCTCCGCGAAGGCCGCCGGCAAGAGCCGGCCGAAGCCGCGGAAGAAGGCGCGCGGCAAGAAGAAGTGATCTTCTCCGTGTCACTCCCGTGATCCCGCCCGCCGGGTCCGCCGTCCGCGGACCCGGCGGGCGGACCGGGAACACGTGTCGGGATCACGGCCGGGTACGTGATCTACTGCTGGTAGTAGCAGTAGCTGGTCACCCGTAGAAATGTGATTCACCCGCCGTGCGATTGAATGAGCTCGACGAACGCATCGTGCATGCCCTGGCCGAGGACGCCAGGCGCTCCTACGCCGACATCGGCGCAGAGGTCGGTCTGTCGGCACCCGCCGTGAAACGGCGCGTGGACAGGCTCCGCGCCGAAGGCGCCATCACCGGATTCACCGTCCGTGTGGACCCGGCGGCCCTCGGCTGGGAGACCGAGGGGTTCATCGAGATCTACTGCCGCCGCAACACCTCGCCCGAGGCCATCCACCGCGGCCTCTCGCGCTACCCCGAGGTGGCGTCCGCCTCCACCGTCACCGGCGAGGCCGACGCCCTCGTGCAGGTCTTCGCCTCCGACATGCGCCACTTCGAGCGCGTGCTGGAGCGCATCGCGGGGGAGCCCTTCGTCGAGCGCACCAAGTCCGTGCTCGTGCTCTCCCCGCTGCTGCGCCGCTTCAGCTCCGGTGCCCCCTCCTGAGCCCCGTCGCAACCGCCACCGTACGGGCGTGCCCAGGCGCCAGGACCACCCTCACTTGCTTTCACGTGCAAAGTGCGCGCGCCATACTTGCGCCATGCGCAAAGAAGCGGCTGAGAGGCCCGTCCCCGCCTCGCCGACCGACCAGCTGGCCAGAATCGACCTGAACCTGCTCGTCGCCCTCGACGCCCTCCTCGCCGAGGAGAGCGTCACGGCCGCCGCCGAGCGCCTGTGCCTGTCCGGCCCCGCCATGAGCCGCACCCTCGGCCGCATCCGGCGCGCCCTCGGCGACCCCGTGCTCGTCCGCGCCGGCCGCCAGATGGTCCCCACCCCGCGCGCCCTTGCCATGCGGGCCGACGTGCGCCGCGTCCTCGCCGACGCCCGCTCCCTCTTCGCCCCCGCCGCGCCCGCCGACCCGGCCGTCCTGGAGCGGGCCTTCACCCTCAGCGCCCACGACAGCGCCGTGCTGGCCTTCGGCGCCGCCCTCCTCGGCCGCGCCGCCCGGGAGGCCCCGGGCGTCACCCTCCGCTTCCTCGCCGAGGACGCCGCCGGCGTCCCCTCCCTCCGCGACGGCCCCCTCGACCTCGAGATCGGCGTCATCGACCGCAACGAACCCGAGATCCGCGTCGAACCCCTCACGACGGACCGCATGGTCGGCGTCGCCCGGCCCGGCCACCCCCTCCTCGACGGGCCCGTCACCCTGCGCCGCTACGCCGCCGCGAGCCACCTCCTCGACTCCCGGCGCGGCCGCCTCTCCGGGCCCGTCGACGAGGCCCTCGCCGCGCACGGCCTGCGGCGGCGCGTCGCCGGCACCGTCCCCACGCTCGCCTCGGCCCTCTTCGTCGTCGCCGGCAGCGACGCCGTCGGCCTCGTCCCGGAACGGGTCGGCCGCCCGGCCGCGGACGCGCTCGGCCTCGTGACCTTCGACATCCCCCTGGACCTCCCGCCCCTCGCCGTCTCCATGGCCTGGCACCCCCGCCACGAGGCCGACACCGGCCACCGCTGGCTCCGCGACATCGTCCGCGACACGGTCCGCGCGGTGGCGCCGGCCCACCCGGAGAGCTGAGCCCCCGGGGCCGGTCCGGCAGTGCCGGACCGACCCCGGGGCGTGACCCCGCGAGCCCCGGCAAGGCCCCGCGCAACGAATCGCGCCGAAACGGCAGAAAGGCGCAACGAATCGTCCACCTCCACGCAACGGACGCGCCTTGTCCGGTCAGGACGGCGGACCGTACCGTCAAGGCGTCTTAACGCGACGCCCCCGCAGGGGCTCCGCACGCCCCCTCCGGACCAGGTGAAGTGAGGCCGCATGACGCCGCCGCGTATCGCGCTGTACCAGGGCCCCGCCGGCGTTCCCTCCTCCACCTCGGACAGCCTCGCCGCCCTCGACGGCGCCGCCCGCCGGGCCGCCGCCGCGGGAGCACGGATCCTGCTCACCAACGAGCTGTTCCTCACCGGCTACGCCCTCGGGGACGCGGTCCGGGAGCGCGCCGAGGCGGTCGACGGCCCCGGCGCCCGCGCGGTCGCCCGCATCGCCGCCGAGCACGGCCTGGCCGTCGGCTACGGCTACCCCGAGCGCGACGACGCCGACGGCGGAACGGTCTACAACGCCCTGCAGCTCATCGGCCCCGACGGCGCCCGCCTGGCCAACTACCGCAAGACCCACCTCTTCGGCGCGTACGAGACGGCCCACTTCCGGCCCGGCTCCGAGGCCGTCGTGCAGGCCGACTTCGCGGGCCTCCGCCTCGGCCTGCTGATCTGCTACGACGTCGAGTTCCCCGAGCCGGTGCGGGCCCACGCACTGGCCGGCACCGAGCTGCTGCTCGCGCCCACCGCGCTGATGCGCCCGTACGAGATCGTCCCGCGGACGATCGTCCCGGCCCGCGCCTGGGAGAGCCAGCTCTACATCGCCTACGCCAACCGCTGCGGCGACGAGGGCGACTTCACCTTCGCCGGCCTCAGCTGCCTCGCCGCCCCCGACGGGACCGTACGGGCGCGGGCGGGCAGCGGCGAGGACCTGATCGTCGCCGACGTCGACCCGGCGCTGCTGAAAGCCTCCCGCGCCGAGAACACCTACCTGGGCGACCGGCGTCCGGAGCTGTACGCCTCACTCGTCTGACCCCACCGCCTCCGGGCCCCTCAGAGCCGCAACCCCCACTTTTCGCAGGAGAGTTCAGCCGATGACGTCCATGGTGCCCACCGCCGCCCACGACGAGCCGTCGGAGCCGGCCCTGCCCCCGATCACCATGGTCGGCCCGGACTTCCCCTTCCCGTACGACGACTTCCTCGCCCACCCGGCGGGCCTCGGGCAGATACCGGCGACCGAGCACGGCACCGAGGTCGCCGTCATCGGCGGCGGCCTGTCGGGCATCATCTCCGCCTACGAGCTGATGAAGATGGGCCTCAAGCCCGTCGTCTACGAGGCCGACAAGATCGGCGGCCGGCTGCGCACCGTCGGCTTCGAGGGCTGCGACCCCTCGCTGACCGCCGAGATGGGCGCGATGCGCTTCCCCCCGAGCTCCACCGCGCTGCAGTACTACATCGACCTGGTGGGCCTGGAGACCAAGCCCTTCCCCAACCCGCTGGCGCCCGACACCCCGTCGACCGTCGTGGACCTCAAGGGCGAGTCGCACTACGCGCACACCATCGACGACCTGCCGCCGGTCTACCGCGAGGTCGCCGAGGCGTGGAACGCCTGCCTGGAGGAGGGCGCGGACTTCTCCGACATGAACCGCGCCCTGCGCGAGCGCGACGTGCCGCGCATCCGGGAGATCTGGGCGAAGCTGGTCGAGAAGCTCGACAACCAGACCTTCTACGGCTTCCTGTGCGAGTCGGAGGCGTTCAAGTCCTTCCGGCACCGTGAGATCTTCGGCCAGGTCGGCTTCGGCACCGGCGGCTGGGACACGGACTTCCCCAACTCCATCCTGGAGATCCTGCGGGTCGTCTACACCGAGGCCGACGACCACCACCGCGGCATCGTCGGCGGCAGCCAGCAGCTCCCGATGCGCCTGTGGGAGCGCGAGCCGGAGAAGCTCGTCCACTGGGCCCCGGGCACCTCGCTGTCCTCGCTGCACGGCGGCGACCCGCGTCCGGCCGTGACCCGTCTGCACCGCACCGCGGGCAACGGCATCACCGTCACCGACGCCTCCGGCGACATCCGCACGTACAAGGCGGCGGTCTTCACCGCCCAGTCGTGGATGCTGCTGTCGAAGATCGCCTGCGACGACTCGCTGTTCCCCATCGACCACTGGACGGCGATGGAGCGCACCCACTACATGGAGTCCTCCAAGCTGTTCGTGCCGGTGGACCGGCCGTTCTGGCTGGACAAGGACGAGGAGACCGGGCGGGACGTCATGTCGATGACGCTCACCGACCGGATGACGCGCGGTACCTACCTGCTGGACGACGGGCCCGACAAGCCGGCCGTCATCTGCCTCTCGTACACCTGGTGCGACGACAGCCTCAAGTGGCTGCCGCTGTCGGCGAACGAGCGCCTGGAGGTCATGCTCAAGTCGCTCGGCGAGATCTACCCCAAGGTCGACATCCGGAAGCACATCATCGGCAACCCGGTCACCGTCTCCTGGGAGAACGAGCCCTACTTCATGGGCGCGTTCAAGGCGAACCTGCCGGGCCACTACCGCTACCAGCGGCGCCTGTTCACCCACTTCATGCAGGACCGCCTGCCCGAGGACAAGCGCGGGCTCTTCCTCGCGGGCGACGACATCTCCTGGACCGCCGGCTGGGCGGAGGGCGCCGTGCAGACCGCGCTCAACGCGGTGTGGGGCATCATGCACCAGTTCGGCGGAGGGACCGACCCGTCCAACCCGGGCCCGGGCGACCGCTACGACGAGCTCGCGCCGGTCGAGCTGCCCGAGGACTGACCCGGGCTCCCTGACCGAGGCCCCCCGAGCCCCCCAGCTCGGGGGGCCTCACCCCAAGGGCGTGAGCAGGCAGCGCCCCACCAGCCCGACGCTGGAGTCGATCCGGCCGGTCAGCTCCTCGGCCACGTCGGGCAGGCCGCGCACCGCCCACAGCGCGCGGAAGGACGCCCACGCACCGCGCCGTGCCGCCTGCAGGGACCACGAACCCACCAGGTGCGTCAGCGGATCGGCGACGTCCAGCAGATCCGGCCCGGGCATGAGCTCCTCGCGGATCCGCTCCTCCATGGCGACCAGCAGCCCGCCCACCCGCTCGAAGTCGGCCTCCATCAGGTGGGGTCTGCCGCGCAGCGCGCGGCAGGTGTCGACGAGGGCCAGCGCGAGGTCGTGCCCGATGTGGGCGTTGATCCCCGCCAGCGCGAACTGCAGGGGCCGGACGGCCGGATGGCCCCGCAGCTGGAACAGCGGCCGCCAGCACGCCGGCGGCTCCCGGCCCGCCGCCGTGTGGTCGACGGCGGCCAGGTAGCGCGCCGCGAACCGGACGGCGAGCTCGGTGGCCGCGGCCCCGTCCGTGAACCCTCCGGCCCCCGCCTGCTCGGCGACCCGCTCCGTGACCTTCAGGTACACGCGGTTGAAGACGTGCACCCCGTCCCGCGGCGGCAGGGCCCCGTCCAGCATCCGCATCTGCGCCAGTACGTCCTCGATGCCGGCGGGTGCCGCGGGCTTCGCCCAAGTCAGCGTCATGCACACAGAGTGACATGTGAATACGCAGAGTAGGGGTTCGTGCGCGGTAGTTGACCGGAACGGATGAACCGGCAGGACCTTCCGGCATATGCGCGCAGGTCCGCGAAGCCGTACCCCCGCGCCCGCACGCCCGCGACGATCCGCGGCAGCGCCAGGGCGTCGAGCACGGGCCCGCCGTCGTCGCTGCCGACGTGCATCTGGATCACGGCCCCCGGCGTCAGCGCGTCCAGGGCGCGGCCGACGGCCTGGTCGACGGTCATGCCCTGGGAAGCGCCGAGGTAACCCTTCGTGTCGGCCGTGAATTCGAGGTCCGCGAAGCCCAGCGAGTTGACCAGTGCGACCTTGTCCGCGGGCGCCTCGCTGTATGGGAAGCGGAAGAACGGCAGGGGTTCCACCCTCCCGGCCCGCCGGATCGCCCGGTCCGCGCGCAGCACCTCCTCCTGCGCCTCCCTGGCGCCGATGCGGTCGAAATACGGGTGGCTGTACGAGTGGTTGCCCAGCCCGAACCCGTGCTCCGCCATGGCCCGCACGGCGCCGGGGTGCCGGTCGGCGAAGTCCCCCGTGGGGAAGAACGCCGCGGGCACGCCCAGCCGCGTGAGCGTGCCGAGCACGTCCGCGATCCCGGCCTCGTCCCACGCCGCGTTGAACGTCAGCGCGACGACGGGACGGGTGGTCGGCAGGCGCCTGACGTCCGAGCCGTAGAGGTCCGAGACGGGGGAGGGAGGTGTGGCGCGGGACGGGGGAGAGGCGAGGACGAGCACGGAGGCGAGGGCCAGGAGCAGCGTGACGACCAGCGTCCTGGGCGGAACGGATGCGGTGAGAGGTCTCATGCCCCCTCAACGCCGGGCGGGCGGGCGGCGGCACGCGCAGCTGTCACGCGGCGGTAGAGCACGACGGCCTCGGCCGTACGACCGAGCTGTTCGAGGCAGTGCGCTTCGTCGTTGACGCTCGCGAGGGTGTCGCTGTGCGAGGGCCCGAGCACGCGCTCCCGGTCCCGCGCCACATGCCGGTACGCCACGAGCGCTTCCTCCCAGCGGCCCAGCCACCCCAGGGCGACGGCCACTTCGCGGCGGCTGACGAACGCATCGGGGTGCTCGGGACCGAGCACGTGTTCCCGGAGCTCGCAGACCAGCCGGGCCTCCGCCAGGGCCTCCTCCCAGCGGCCGAGCCGGCCGAGGTTGACGCCCCGCCCGTGCCGGGCCCGCAGGGTCTCCGGAGCATCCGGGCCCTCGATGCGCTCACGGTCCGCGACGAGCGCGTCGTACACCTGAAGGGCCTCCGCGCTGTGCCCCAGGCGCCCGAGGCAGATGCCCGTCTCGTAGCGGGCGGCGAGCGTGTCGGGGTGGTCGGGCCCCAGAACCCGGCTCCGGGCTTCGGCCACATTGCGGTACGCCGTGAGGGCCTGCTCCCACCGCCCGAGCTGGCCGAGCGCGTAGGCGACCTCGTACTGCGTGGTCAGGGTGTCGGGGTGCTCGGCGCCCAGCGCGGGGGCCCGGTCGGCCGCCACCTCGCACAGCATGGGGTACGCCTCCTCCCAGCGCCCCAGCCGCCCGAGGCTGAACGCGAGATTGTGCCGGCAGAGCAGCGTGCCCGGGTGCTCCGGGCCCATCGTGCGTTCCCGGGCGCCCAGGACCTCGGAATACATCTGGAAGGCCTCGAAGTGCCGCCCCAGCCGGCCCAGGACGTACGCCATCTCCTGGCGTGCCGCGAGCGTGTCCGGGTGCTCGGGGCCGAGCACCCGGGCGCGGGCACCGGCGAGCTGCCCGAAGAACCCCAGCGCATCGGCGTGCCGGCCCAGCCTGGACAGGGCCAAGGCGACCTCGTACTGACTCGCCAGGGTTTCGGGGTGCTCCTGCCCCAGCAGCCGCTCGCGGGTCGCCGCAACCCGCCGGTGGGCGCCGAGCGCCTGGCTCCAGTTCCCCTGCCGGCTGTGGGAGAGCGCGAGTTCGTGACTCTCCTGCAGGAGACCGAGTAACTCCAGCGAGGCGGAGGCGGGATGCGGCAGCGGGCCGGACTTCAGCACCCGGGAGGCGACGTCCGGCGACACGAGCTCCTCACGGGGATGCCACTCGTCGCCGACGGCCGTGCGCACCAGCGTGAGCCGGCTTCCGTAGCCGATCGTCATCCCGTCCATGCCCTGCATCCGGCGGCACGCCTTCAGGGTCCCCTTCAGCAGCAGCGCCATGGGGTGCTCCGCCCCGAAGCCGGCCGTGGCGATGCGGTCGGCCTCGTCGAGGGCCTCCTCGGCGTACTCCATGCGACCGGGCGACTCCATGGCCCGCGCGAGGTCGAGTTCGGCGCACGCGTGGTTCGTCAGCGCGGTGATGGTGAGGGGGTGACGGTCGCCGAAGCAGTCCGAGGCCTGTTCCGCCGCCTCCTCCAGCGCCCGTACGGCGCGCTGCAGCCGCGGCAGATCCTCCGTCCGCCGCACGGTCTCGTACTCCGCGCAGGCCAGGTCGGCCACGGCGGTCACGGTCTGCGGGTGACGGGCGCCCAGCTCGGCGGCCGCCCGGGCCGCGACGGTGGCCAGTACGTCGGTGACCTGCACCATGCGCTCGTGGGCGCGCAGCGACCGCGCCCATTCGAACTCCACCGCCGCCCGGAAGGCGAGCGCCGAGATGTCCGCGGACTGCTGCGGCTCCGGCGCGGCCGGCGCCCGCCGGTCGGCTTCGCGCACGTCGGCGGCCACCTCGCTGAGCTGTACGGGGTCGTTGCTCCAGCGCGCGAGGGCCAGGTCGACCGAGGAGAGAAGGAGGCGCACTTGACGCTCCTCGCCCCCGTCGAGCGCGAGGCGCGCGAGCCCCACCACGAGCTCGGCCTTCTCGAAGTTGCCGGCGCGCGCGTGGACGGCGGCCAGGTTGGCGAACGTCTCGGCCCGTACGTGCTGTTCGGCGTCGTCGTGCTCCCGCGCGGCTTCCAGCGTGCGGCGTGCCTCTTCCAGCTCTCCGAGGTCGACCATCCTCGCCGCCAGCTTGTTCAGCGCCGCGGCTTTGGCGGAGCTGTCGAGGGCGGGGGAGTCCGGCACGGCGAGGGACCCGGAGCGCAGGATCACCAGAGCCGTCTTGCACCGGCCCAGCGCATGCAGGAGCGTCGCCAGGTAGCAGACGTCCTCGACGGCGCCGGGGCGCCCCGCCGCAACGGCGCGGCGCACGGCCCCGGCGGTCACGGTGAGCGCCGCCCCTGCCGCGCCCCCACCGGTCACCGCCTCCTCCGCCCGCCCGATGGCTTCCCGCAGTTCATCCGTCACGACGCCTCACCCCCCAGCGCCAGGTCGACGACGTTCTTGGCGATGTGCACCTGCAGCCCGGCCACCTGCCCCGGGTCGATGAGGCCCCGTTCCGACCACTCCTTGAGCGCGCTCAGCAGCGCCTCGCCCTTGGCGACCGCCATGTCGACGGAGACGGGAGCGGGCTCCGCTCCGGGAGGGCCGTTCACCGGGACCGGCACCGCGACCGGCGGAGGAACCACGGCCCCTCTTGTAGCGGACTGTTCCTCGTGCCGCTCCACCGGTTCCGCCACGCTCGCGGGCGGCTCCAGCACCCGCAGCAGGTGGTCCGTCCGGAAGTGGGGGAAGCGGCTCATCACCTCCCGGAGCGGCACGGCGAACAGCACGTTCGCCGCACGGTCGGGTGCCTGCCGGTCCGGATACTGCTCGATCAGGACGCCCAGCAGGGCCGCCCCCCGCTCCGCCGTCGTCACGCGCTCGACGGGCCCGCCGGAGTAGCCCGAGTAGTCGCCCAGGGCCTGTTCCGCCACGAGTTGCATGGCCTGGATGCGCCCTCCGCCCACGCACGTGTAGTCGACGGCGTCCGCGTCGACGTGGCCGCCCAGGTGGGGATCGCCGAGGGTCGGCCGGTGCAGGCCGCGCCAGCGGTCGCCGCGGCGGGGGAGGTCCCCGACGGGCAGGGTCAGCGGCACCAGTTCCGGTTCGAGGACCTCGATCAGGGCGAGGTCGGCCTCTTCGATGCGCCGGCAGACGCGCCCGCCGACCGCGGTGCCGTCGCCGAGGTGCACGCTGACGTGCTCCTCGTCACCGGCCAGGTACCGCAGGCAATGGTCCGCGGTCAGGACGAAGCACCGCGTGAGCAGGAACCCCGCGCCCAGGGGCCTGTCCGCCTGGTAGAGGTCGACCGCGTAGCCGGATCCGGGCACCGCGGGCCCCTCAGGCGCGTTCCACCGTCAGCGTGACTTCGAAGGACGCCTCCGCGGACGCCTTCGAGAGGATCACCCCGGCTTCGGCCGCGAGCGTCACCCCGAAGGTGACCTGCAGGCTGCCGACGCGCCAGCCGTCGCGCTCCGGGATGCGGGCGAGGGCGTCCTGCGCGATCGAGGACGCGGAGGTGATGGCCTGCTCCAGTTCCTCGGAGCGCTCCTCCAGGGAGGCGGTGCGGCGGGACCGGTTGCTGATCTGCCGGGACCCTTGCGCGTCCAGTTCCACCGTCTCCACGCGGACCAGCGGTACGGACATGGCAGGCTCCCCCGATTGCTCCATGAGCTTCACCGGCCGTGACGCGGCGGCTCGTTCAGCCTAGCCACGCGGGCCACTCGCGGCAGGGGAATCGGGGGAGTTCCCGTCGGGGAGGACGGACGGGCCGCCCTCCCCGACGGGCCGCTCCTATCCCGCCAGTACGCCGCTGCGCTCCCGGGGCTTGCGCGGCACCCGCGGGTCGGCGACCCGGACGGCCGCCGCCGGGGCCTCCCGGTGGGAGGGGTCGCGGACCTCGCCCACGAGCTTCTCCAGGACGTCCTCCAGGGCCACCAGGCCCAGCACCCGCCCCGATGCGTCCGTGACCGCAGCCAGGTGGGCCGCGGCCCTGCGCATCACCGTCAGGGCGTCGTCCAGGGGCAGTTCGGCCCGGATGGTCTCCACGCGCCGCCACACGTGCTGCGGCACCGCGCGCTCCCGGTCCTCCAGGTCCAGGACGTCCTTGACGTGGAGGTAGCCCATGACGGCGCCGCCGGGGGCGCACACGGGGAAGCGGGAGTAGCCGGTCCGCACCGTCAGTTCCTCGATGCCGCGCGGGGTGACGGACGGGTCGACCGTGACCAGGGCGGCGGGGTCGAGGAGCACGTCGGTCACCGGGCGGCTGCCCAGCCCCAGGGCGTCCTCCAGGCGCTCCTGCTCGGCGGGTTCCAGCAGCCCGGCCTGGCGGGAGTCCTCGACCAGGTGGGTGAGCTGCTCGCTGGTGAACACGGCCTCCACCTCGTCCTTGGGCTCGACGCGGAAGAGCCGCAGCACGCCGTGGGCGCACGCGCCCAGCAGGCGGGTGACCGGCCGGCAGACCCGTGCGAAGGCCACCAGCCCCGGGCCCAGCCACAGCGCCGCCCGGTCGGGCGCCGACATGGCCAGGTTCTTCGGCACCATCTCGCCGATCACCAGGTGCAGGAAGACCACCACGGCCAGCGCGATGACGTAGCCCAGCGGGTGGATCAGCCCGGCGGGCACCCGGGCCGCCTCGAAGACGGGCTCCAGGAGCGCGGCCACCGTCGGCTCGGCGACCGCGCCGAGCGTCAGCGAGCAGACGGTGATGCCGAACTGGGCGGCGGCCATCATCTGCGGCAGGCTCTCCAGGCCGGTCAGGACCGTACGGGCCCGTGCCGACCCCTCCGCGGCCTTCGGCTCGATCTGGCTGCGGCGCACGGACACGAGCGCGAACTCGGCGCCCACGAAGAAGCCGTTGGCGAGCACCAGCAGCCCGGCGAAGAGGAGTTGCAGCACGCTCATCGCGCCTCCCCCCTGCCGGTGGCGGTGCGGGCGAACCGGACCCGTTCGGCCCGGTGGTGGGCGACCAGGCGCACCGAGATCCGCCAGCCGGGCAGTTCGGCGGTGTCGCCGGCCGCGGGGATGCGGCCCAGCAGCCCGGCGACGAGCCCGGCGACGGTCTCGTACGGGCCGTCGGGCGGCTCCAGGCCCATGCGGCGCAGGGCGTCGACGCGGCAGCCGCCGTCGGCCTCCCACCCGGTGCGGCCGTCCTCGCAGGCCACGGGGGCCAGTTCGGGCCGGTGGGCGTCCTCGGCGTCGTGCTCGTCGCGCACTTCGCCGACGAGCTCCTCGACGATGTCCTCCAGGGTCACCACGCCCGCCGTACCGCCGTACTCGTCGACGACGACGGCTATCGGCTGCCCGCTGCGCAGCTGCTCCAGCAGTGGCTGCACGGGCAGCGTGCCCGGTACGAGCATCGGGGGGACGGCGATGCGCCCGACGGGGGTGCGCAGCCGCTCGTCCGCGGGGACGGCCAGGGCGGCCTTGAGGTGGACCATGCCGGTGATGTCGTCCAGACGCTCCCGGTAGACGGGGAAGCGCGACAGGCCCGTGGCACGGGTGAGGTTGAGGACGTCCTCGGCGGTCGCCGAGGACTGCAGGGCGCTGACCTTCACGCGGGGCGTCATCACGTGCTGGGCGGTGAGGTCGCCGAGCGAGAGGGTGCGCACGAAGAGGTCGGCGGTGTCCTGCTCCAGGGCGCCGGCGCGGGCCGAGTGCCGGGCCAGGGAGACGAGTTCGCCCGGGGTGCGGGCGGAGGCCAGCTCCTCGGCGGGCTCTACGCCCAGGGCCCGTACGAGCCGGTTGGCGACCGCGTTCAGCAGGGTGATCACGGGCCGGAAGAAGTGGGCGAAGGCGTGCTGCGGGCCGGCGACGAACCGCGCGACCTGAAGGGGCCGGGAGACCGCCCAGTTCTTGGGCACGAGTTCGCCGATGACCATCTGCACGGCCGAGGCCACCAGCATGCCGGTGACGACGGCCACACCGGGCGCGGCTCCGGCGGGCAGGCCGGTGGCGGAGAGCGGCCCGGTGAGCAGGTGGCCCAGGGCGGGCTCGGCCAGCATGCCGACGACCAACGAGGTGATGGTGATGCCGAGTTGGGTCCCGGAGAGCTGGAAGGAGAGCTCGCGCAGGGAGGCGACGACGGTGCGGGCCCGGCGGTCACCGCCGGCCGCGGCCCGTTCGGCCTCCGGCTTCTCCACGGTCACCAGGCCGAACTCGGCGGCGACGAAGAAGCCGTTCGCCAGGATGAGGAGGAGTGCTGCCGCGAGCAGCAGCAGGGACACGGTGATACTCATGCCGCCGCCTCCGTGGGGTGGGCGGCGGCGCGGGTACTACAGGACGATCCGTCCATTGCCGGAGGGAGTCACTCCTCGGGTCGCAGGTGCCCCGCGGGCCGCGCTGTTCCACGGCCGTTTCCTCGTGCGGGGCGGGGCAGGTGTGTGCCCGTGGCACCAGAGTAATCAAGGAACCGCGGTCACAGGCGGGCCGCCCCGCACGGGGAACGCTCGGGAAACCGGACGTGGATCAGGTGGCGGAGTGCCCCGTGCCGTGCTCCTCCACCAGGGCGCGCAGGGCCCGGGCGTTGGCGACGGCCTGCTCCTTGGCGATGCCGGGCTGGATGCCCATGGCCGCCAGGCTCGTGCCGTCGGCCAGGTCCAGATGGACCCAGGCGTCACCCGGGCGCAGGGTGACCCGGACGATCTGGGCCCACGCCAGCTGCCGCTTCGTGGTCAGGTTGACCACGGTGACACCGTCGTGGGTGGCGACCACCTTGGGGCGGCTGAGCAGCCCGAGGAAGGCGAAGACGAGCAGGCCGGTGCCGATGAAGGAGGCCCGGTCCCCGGCCGTGGCCGTGTCGAGCAGGAAGGACACCGCCGTGAGGACGGCGAGCAGGGCCGTGCCCAGGCTCATCAGCACGATCCGGGTGCGGGTCGGGCGGAAGGTGACCGGGAGCCCGGGCAGGCCGGACGGGGATGCGGGCGTGGACACGTCGCTGGTGCTCTCGCTGGGTGGGGAGGGGGCCGGGCCGGTCAGAGGCGGCAGGCGTGGATGTTGGTGGTGAGGATGGCGCGGGCGCCCAGCTCGTACAGCTCGTCCATGATGCTCTGGGCATCGCTGGAGGGGACCATCGAGCGGACCGCGACCCAGCCCTCGTGGTGCAGCGGGGAGACGGTCGGCGACTCCAGGCCGGGGGTGAGGGCGACGGCGCGCTCGACGTGCTCCACCCGGATGTCGTAGTCCATCATCACGTACCGGCGGGCGACCAGGACGCCCTGCATGCGGCGGAGGAACTGCTGCACCTTGGGGTCGTCGGCCGGTGCGCCGGAGCGGCGGATGACGACGGCCTCGGACTTCAGGATCGGCTCGCCGATGATCTCCAGGCCGGCGTTGCGCAGGGTGGTGCCGGTCTCCACCACGTCCGCGATGATCTCGGCGACGCCGAGCTGGATGGCGGTCTCGACCGCGCCGTCGAGGTGGACGACGGCGGCGTCCACGCCGTTGTCGGCGAGGTGCTTGGTGACCAGGCCGGAGAAGGACGTGGCGACGGTCATGCCGCCGAACTCGCTGACGTCCTTGGCCGTGCCCGGCCGGGTGGCGTAGCGGAACGTGGACCCGGCGAAGCCGAGCTGCATGATCTCCTCGGCCTGCGAGCCGGAGTCCAGCAGCAGGTCGCGGCCGGTGATGCCGATGTCGAGCTTGCCGGAGCCCACGTAGACCGCGATGTCGCGCGGGCGCAGGAAGAAGAACTCGACGTCGTTGGCCGAGTCGACGAGGACGAGCTCCCTGCGGTCCTTGCGCTGGCGGTAGCCGGCCTCATGGAGCATCGCCGACGCAGGCTCGGAGAGAGAACCCTTGTTGGGAACGGCGATGCGCAGCATGAGGTCGGTTTCCTTCGTGCGTGGGGATGTGCGGAATGTGGGCAGGAACTGCGGTGGCACCGGGGGCCGGTGCCGGCGGGGTCAGAGGTGGGAGTAGACGTCGTCCAGGGAGATCCCGCGGGCGACCATCATCACCTGAACGTGGTACAGCAGCTGGGAGATCTCCTCGGCGGTGGCGTCGGCGCCCTCGTACTCGGCGGCCATCCACACCTCGGCGGCCTCCTCGACCACCTTCTTGCCGATGGCATGGACGCCCTTGCCCACCAGCTCGGCGGTGCGGGAGGTGGCGGGGTCGCCGTCGGCCTTCTGCTGGAGCTCTGCGAACAGCTCCTCGAACGTCTTCTTGGACATGGTGCGTCCTACCCTACGGGGTCCGCCCCCGCTGTCAGTGCCAGGGCTCGGACACCGAGCGCAGAAGTACCGCCGTGGCGACGGCGGCGGTGACGGCCTCGTGGCCCTTGTCCTCGTTCGAGCCCTCGAGGCCGGCCCGGTCCAGGGCCTGCGCGTCGTCGTCACACGTGAGGACGCCGAAGCCGACGGGGACGCCGGTGTCCACGGACACCTGGGTGAGGCCCTGGGTGACGCCCTGGCACACGTAGTCGAAGTGCGGGGTGCCGCCGCGGATGACGACGCCGAGGGCGACGATCGCGTCGTAGCCGCGGCCGGCGAGGACCTTGGCGGCGACGGGCAGCTCCCAGCTGCCGGGCACGCGCAGCACGGTGGGCTCGTCGATGCCGAGTTCGTGCAGCGCGCGCAGGGCGCCGTCGACCAGGCCGTCCATGACCTTCTCGTGCCACTGCGCGGCGATCACGGCCACCCGCAGGTCCTGGCAGTTCTTCACACTCAGCTCGGGGGCGCCCTTGCCGCTCACGTCGTTCTCTTTTCGGTCGGTGTCGTGCTCAGTGGGAGTGGTGCTCGGTCGGTGAGGTGATGATCACTGGTTGCCGCAGGCGGCCACGCGGTCGGCGTCCAGCCAGGGCAGGTCGTGGCCCATGCGGTCCCGCTTGGTCCGCAGGTAGTGCAGGTTGTGCTCGCCGGCCTGGACGGGCATGGGCTCGCGGCCGGTGACGCGCAGGCCGTGGCGCACGAGGGCGGCGGTCTTGTCGGGGTTGTTGGTCAGCAGGCGCAGCGAGCGCACGCCGAGGTCGGTGAGGATGCGTGCGCCGGCAGCGTAGTCGCGCGCGTCGGCGGGCAGGCCCAGTTCGAGGTTGGCGTCGAGGGTGTCGCGGCCGTCCTCCTGGAGCTCGTAGGCGCGCAGCTTGGGCAGCAGCCCGATGCCGCGGCCCTCGTGGCCGCGCAGGTAGAGGACGACGCCGCGGCCCTCGCCGGCGATCCGCTCCAGGGAGGCGTGCAGCTGGGGGCCGCAGTCGCAGCGCAGCGACGCGAAGACGTCCCCGGTCAGGCACTCGGAGTGGACGCGCACCAGCACGTCCTCGCCGTCGCCGAGGTCGCCGGCGACGAGCGCGATGTGCTCGATGCCGTCGGCCGCGGAGCGGTAGCCGTAGGCGCGGAAGTCGCCGAAGGCGGTGGGCAGCCGGGTCTCGGCCTCGCGGTGCACGGTCGCCTCCGCCGCCCGGCGGTGGGCGATCAGGTCCTCGATGGAGATGATCGCGAGGCCGTGCTTGCGGGCGAAGGGGATCAGCTCGGGCAGGCGCAGCATCGCGCCGTCCTCGCCGGCGATCTCCACGATCGCGGCGGCGGGCCGCAGGCCGGCGAGCCGGGCGAGGTCGACGCCGGCCTCGGTGTGGCCGTTGCGGACCAGGACGCCGCCGGGCTTGGCGCGCAGCGGGAAGACGTGGCCGGGCCGGACGAAGTCGCCGGGGACGGCGGCCGGGTCGGCGAGCAGGCGGATGGTGGTGGCCCGGTCCGCGGCGGAGATGCCCGTGTCGGTGCCGTGCGCGCGGGAGGCGTCGACGGAGACGGTGAAGGCCGTGCGCATGGACTCGGTGTTGTCGGCGACCATCTGCGGCAGGTCGAGCCGCTCGACGTCGTCCTCCTCCAGCGGCACGCAGATCAGCCCGCGGCACTCGCTCATCATGAAGGCGACGATCTCGGTGGTGACCTTCTCCGCGGCCACGACGAGGTCGCCCTCGTTCTCGCGGTTCTCGTCGTCCACGACGACGACGGGCCGTCCGGCGGCGATGTCGGCGACGGCACGCTCGACGGAGTCGAGCGCGAACTCGCCGGTCAGGGGCCAGTCCTCGGTCTCCAGAATGGTCATGCGCCTGCTCCCTTGTTCGCTTCTCCGCCCGCGCGGCGCAGCGGTGCGGGTGTCGTGGTCGGCTGCAGCCCGGTGGCCGCGCGTGCGTCGCTCACGAAAGTGCTCCTTCCAGCGCGGGCTTCACGCTCTCGCGGGAGCGCAGCCACCAGTCGCGCATGCCCCACAGGACCAGGGCGAAGTAGATGACGTAGACGAGGCCGGAGAAGGGGAGGCCGCTGCTGAACGCGAGCGGGACGCCCACGATGTCGACCAGCAGCCAGGCCACCCAGAACTCGACGAGCCCGCGGGCCTGGGCCACCATCGCGGCGAGCGTGCCGACGAAGATGTAGGCGTCGGGCCAGGGGTTCCAGGACAGCTGCGGCACGGCGGTGAACAGGGCGCCGACGGCCAGTGTGCCGAGCGCCGTGCCGGCCAGCAGCACCGTGCGCTCGCGCCAGCCGGCGAAGCGGACGGCGATGGAGCCGTCCTGGGCCTGCTGCTTGCCGCGGTGCCACTGGCGCCAGCCCCAGACGGCGACGCCGATCACGAGGAGCTGCTTGCCGATGCCGCCGCTGAGGTGGGCGGAGGCGTACGCGGCGACGAGGATGACGCCGGAGAGGAACTGGACGGGCCAGGTCCATATGGAGCGCCGCCAGCCGAGGGCGAGCGCGGCGAGGCCGATGGTGTTGCCGATCGCGTCGGACCAGATGACGTGCTGCCCGAAGGCGCTGAACGCCTCGCCGTTGAGCCAGTCGAGGGCGCTCATGCGACGCTCTCCCCGGTGCCGCGGGCGGGCGCGCCGAGCAGCCGCTCGACGTACTTGGCGAGGACGTCCACCTCGAGGTTGACCGGGTCGCCGGGCTGCTTGATGCCGAGGGTGGTCAGTTCGAGCGTGGTGGGGATCAGGCTGACGGTGAAGTGCTCGTCGCCCGCCTCGACCACGGTCAGGCTGATGCCGTCGACGGTGATGGAGCCCTTGTCGACGACGTAGCGGGCCAGCCCGGCCGGCAGGCCGATCTTCACGATCTCCCAGTGCTCGCCGGGGATCCGCTCCAGCACGGTGCCGGTGCCGTCGACGTGGCCCTGGACCAGGTGGCCGCCGAGGCGTCCGCCGAGGGCCATCGGCCGTTCGAGGTTGACGCGCGAGCCGGGGACGAGGGCGCCCAGGCTGGAGCGCTTGAGGGACTCGGCCATCACGTCCGCGGTGAACTCGCCGTCGGCGGTCTCCACGACGGTCAGGCACACGCCGTTGACGGCGATGGAGTCGCCGTGCTTGGCGTCCTGGGTGACGATCGGGCCGCGGAGCCGGAAGAGGGAGCTGTCGCCGAGGTTCTCGACGGAGACGACCTCGCCCAGTTCTTCGACGATTCCGGTGAACACTGTCAGTTCTCCTCAGGGGCGGTGGCGGAAGCGGTGGGGACTGCGGTGATCCGCAGGTCGGTGCCGAGCCGGGCGACGTCGGTCACCTCGAGGCGCAGGGCGTGGGCGATCGTGCCGATGCCGGCGTCGCCGAGGGCGGCCGGCCCGGCGCCGAGCAGGGCGGGGGCGAGATAGCCGACGACGCGGTCGACGGCGCCGGCGGCGACGAACGAGCCTGCGAGGGCGGGGCCGCCTTCGAGCAGCACGGAGCGGACGCCGCGTGCGTGGAGCTCGCGGAGCAGGGCGTGTACGTCGAGACCGCCGCGGTCGCCGCCGGCCCCGGCGCGGGGCAGGCGCACGACGTCGGCGCCGGGCAGGTGGGTGGTGTCGGCGTGCTCGCCGACGGCGATCAGGGTGGGTGCCGCGTCGTCCAGGACGCGGGCGCCGGGGGTGACCGAGGCGTGCGTGTCGATGACGACGCGCAGCGGCTGGACGGCACCTTCGCGGCCCCGCACGGCCAGGTGGGGGTCGTCGGCGCGCAGGGTGCCCGAGCCCACCACGACGGCGTCGGCCTCGGCGCGCAGCCGGTGGACGTCGGCGCGGGAGTCCGCGGAGGTGATCCAGCGGCTGGTGCCGTCGGCGGCGGCGCTGCGCCCGTCGAGCGTGGCGGCGTACTTCCACAGCACGAAGGGGCGCCCGTGGAGCACGGAGGTGAGCCAGGCGGCGTTGCCGGCGGCGGCCTCGTCGGCGAGGAGGCCGCCCTCGGTGTCGACGCCGGCGGCGGCCAGGGTGGCCGCTCCGCCGGTGGCGGCGTCGGTGGGGTCGGCGACGGCGTAGACGACCCGGCCGATGCCGGCGCTGATCAGGGCCTGGGCGCAGGGGCCCGTGCGTCCGGTGTGGTTGCAGGGTTCGAGGGTGACGACTGCGGTGGCGCCGCGCACGTCGTGGCCTGCGGCGGAGGCCGCGGCGAGGGCTTCGACCTCGGCGTGCGGACCGCCGGCGCGGCGGTGCCATCCCTCGCCGAGGACGGTGCCCTGCGGGTCGATGACGACGCAGCCGACGACGGGGTTGGGGCTCGTCGCGCCAAGGGCGCGAGCGGCGAGCGCAATGGCGCGTCGCATCGCGTCTGCTTCGGTCGCGGTGGCCACCGGGTCCTCCTGCCTCTTCGGGCACGGACTCCGGGGCTGTCGTACGGGACGACGGAAAGAAGCGGGTACACCGCATCGGGGGACACCACGGCCCTCGCGGGGCCGTGCGGGAAGGGTCGCCCGGTGAGGGCGAACCACCTGCGACGGTGTGCCGATGCGTACCCGCCGCGCACTGCCTCCCATCCGGACTTTAACCGTCGGTCCAGGAATTTCACCTGGTCAACCGGCCGCTGGCTGCGGACGGGTCGCGGACTGTAACCGCCGGTTCGGACTTTCACCGACCCCGGAGTGCGCTGCGTTTCTTGAATGTCAGGTCATGCTACATGCGTACGGCCCGCGGCTTGTCAAAACCGCTGGTCGACGGGATCGAGCGTACGCCGGGCGGCGGCGCGGTGTCCACGGCGATGTGACGCACTGGACACGCCGGGCGGGAAACGGTCGGCAGGGCCGCGGAGGCCCTGTGCAGCGGCCTCGCGGCGGAGCGCCGGGCTCCGGATTCCGGGCCCTTCCCGGACTTGGTCCGTACCTATTGACGCACTGGTCTAGTCCTCTTAACCTCTGCCACACCTCCGAGGAGTACGGCCCGCCGGTGGGCGCACACCGGCGGGCCACAGCACGACGCTCACCCCCCGCCCGCCCGGCTGCGCCGGGCACCCCACCTGGAGGACCTGATCGTGTTGTTCCGAGAGAACCGGGAGCGCCGGGAGAGATCCTGTACCGGCCCCCGCGCCCGCCGCGGGATCACCGTCGCCGCCGTCGGCACCGCCCTGGCCGGACTGCTGATCGGCACGGTCTCGGCGACCACCTCGTACGCCGAGGACCACGCCGCCTGCCGCCCCGACGGCCTCTACACCACCCCCGGGACCGACGTCCCCTACTGCTCCGTCTACGACTCCGCCGGCCGCGAGAAGATGGGCGCCGACCACCAGCGCCGCGTCATCGGCTACTTCACGGGCTGGCGCACCGGCAAGGACGGCACCCCCGCCTACCTGGCCTCCGACATCCCCTGGGACAAGGTCACCCACCTCAACTACGCCTTCGCGCACGTCGGCCCCGACGACAGGATCTCCGTCGGCGCGGACGGCGCGAACAACCCCGCCACCGGCATGACCTGGCCGGGCGTCCCCGGCGCCGAGATGGACCCGGACCTGCCCTACAAGGGCCACTTCAACCTGCTGAACAAGTACAAGAAGCAGCACCCCCAGGTGAAGACCCTCGTCTCGGTGGGCGGCTGGGCCGAGACCGGCGGCTACATCGACGAGAACGGCAAGCGGGTCGACTCCGGCGGCTTCTACAAGACGGCCACCAACGCCGACGGCTCGGTCAACCAGGCCGGGATCGACACCTTCGCCGATTCGGCCGTCGCCTTCGTCAAGAAGTACGGATTCAACGGCGTCGACATCGACTACGAATACCCGACGTCGATGAAGGACGCCGGGAACCCCAAGGACTGGGCGCTCGCCAACGCCCGGCGCGGCGGCCTGAACAAGGGCTACGCGGCGCTGATGAAGACGCTCCGCGAAAAGCTCGACCGGGCCGGGGCCGCGGACGGAAAGCACTACCTCCTCTCCGTCGCCGCACCCTCCTCCGGATATCTGCTGCGCGGCATGGAGACGTACCAGACCACGAAGTACCTGGATTACGTCAACGTGATGTCGTACGACCTGCACGGCGCCTGGAACGAATTCGTCGGGCCCAATGCCGCGCTCCACGACGACGGAAAGGACGCCGAGCTCGCCAAGTGGGGCGTCTACACCACCGCCCAGTACGGCGGGATCGGCTACCTCAACGGCGACTGGGCCTACCACTACTTCCGCGGATCGATGCCCGCGGGCCGGATCAACCTCGGGCTGCCGTACTACACGCGCGGCTGGAAGAACGTCACCGGCGGCACGAACGGCCTGTGGGGCAGCGCGAAGACCACCTCCTGCCCGGCCGGCTCCGGGCTCACCACCTGCGGCGACGGCGCCGTCGGCATCGACAACCTCTGGCACGACAAGGACGACGCCGGCAAGGAGTCCCCGGCCGGCTCCAACCCGATGTGGCACGCCAAGAACCTGGAGAAGGGCGTCGTCGGGGACTACGCCGGGAAGTACGGCTTCCCCGCCGGCACCAAGCTCACCGGCACCTACGCCCGCAACTACGACACGGGCCTGACCGCGCCCTGGCTGTGGAACGCGGAGAAGAAGGTCTTCCTGTCCACCGAGGACGAGCAGTCGGTGAAGGCCAAGGCCCAGTACGTCGTCGACAAGGGCCTCGGCGGGACCATGGTCTGGGAACTCGCCGGAGACTACGGCTGGAACGCCGCCAAGGGGCAGTACGAACCGGGCAACACCCTCACCACCGCGATGTACGACGCGTTCAAGGCCGCCCCCGCCTACGGCGCCCGCCGCGCGACCACCGAGCTGCCCTCCCAGGCCCTCGACGTGGACGTGAGCTTCACGAACTTCCCGCTCGGGGACAGCAACTACCCGATCAACCCGAAGATCCACATCACCAACCGGACCAAGGCCGCCCTCCCCGGCGGCACGGAATTCCAGTTCGACTACGCCAATTCCGCGCCCGGGAACGCCAAGGACCAGTCGGGCTGGGGGCTGAAGGTCGTCCGCAGCGACCACACCGCCGCCAACAACATCGGCGGCCTCAAGGGCGACTACAACCGGGTCTCCGTGAAGCTCCCCGCCTCCCAGCCGCTCGCGCCCGGCGCCTCCGCGGACCTCGACTTCGTCTACTACCTGCCGGTGTCGACCCCGTCCAACTGGACCGTGAGCTTCGGCGGCAGGACCTACGCCCTCGCCGGAGACCACGCCCGCGGCACGACCGTCGTCGACCCCGGCGGCCCCACGCCCACCCCGACGGGGACGCCGACCGGCACGCCCACGGGCAAGCCCACCGGCGGCACCTGCACCGCGCCCCAGTGGGACAAGACGGCCGTCTACAACGGCGGCGCCACCGTCTCCTGGAAGTCCCACTCCTGGAAGGCCCGGTGGTGGACCCAGGGCGACGAGCCCGGCACCACCGGCGAATGGGGGGCGTGGCAGGACGCGGGCGCCTGCTGAAGCCCGCGGCCCGGTCCGCATCCGGGGCCCGTGGCGGGGTCGACCCGCGCGGGCCCCGTCCGGGAGGATGAGGCGCCATGGACGCCAGAGACGGGACGGGCGGCGGGACCACGGACCGCACCGACGGGCGGCTGCGCCGCGCACGGTTCGCCGTGGCCGCGGTGTTCGCCGTCCACGGCGCGGTCACCGGCAGCTTCGCCACCCGCATCCCCTGGATCCAGAGCCACTTGGACCTCGGCTCCGGCGAGCTGGGCCTCGCGCTCGTCCTCCCCGCCATCGGCTCCTCGTGCGCCATGCCGCTCGCGGGCCGCATCAGCCACCGCTTCGGCTCCCGGGCGGCGCTGCGCGGCCTGATCGCCCTGTGGTGCGCCTCCGTGGCCCTGCCCGCGCTCTCGCCGGGGCTGCTCGCGCTCTGCGGGGCGCTGGCCGTCTACGGGGCGACGTCCGGCATGGCGGACGTCGCCATGAACGCGCTCGGCGTGGAGACCGAGGAACGGCTGGGCCGCTCGATCATGTCGGGCCTGCACGGGATGTGGAGCGCGGGCGCGCTCGCGGGGTCGGCGGCCGGTGCGGCCGCGGCCCACGCCGACCTCGACGCCCGGGTCCACCTGGGCATCGCGGCCGCGGTGCTGGCCGTCCTCGGCGCGGTGGCCTGCCACTGGGTGCTCGACCTGCGCACCGCCGCCGACGAGCACCCGCCGCCCCGGTTCGCCCTGCCGCCCCGGTCGGCGCTCGTCATCGGCGCGGTGGGCTTCTGCGCGGTCTTCGCCGAGGGCGCGAGCCTGGACTGGTCGGCGGTCTACCTCCGCGACGTCATCGGCTCCGGCCCCGGCGTCGCCGCCGCCTGCACCACGGCGTTCTCCTGCACGATGGCCCTCGCCCGGTTCGCCGGGGACCCGGTCGTGCGGCGCTTCGGCCCCGTGCGGACCGTGCGGGCGAGCGGGGTACTGGCCACGGCCGGCGGGGTGCTGGTGGTGACCGCCTCGGGCGCGCCGTCCGCCATCGCCGGGTTCGCGCTGATCGGCGTGGGCATCGCCGTCGTGGTCCCGCTGGCCTTCGCGGCGGCGGGGCGCAGCGGGCCCGCGCCGAGCCAGTCGATCGCGGGCGTCGCGACGATCACCTACACCTCGGGGCTCGTGGCCCCGGCCGCCATCGGCCAGATCGCCGACGCCAGTTCGCTGGTGACGTCGTTCGGCCTGGTCACCGTCCTGGCGGCGGGGCTGGTGGCCGGGGCGGGCGTGCTGCGGACCCGGGAACCGGAGCGCACGGCGGCGAAGGGGAAGGCGCCGGGGGAGCGGTCGAGGGCCGAGTAGCCGGGTCGGCGACCCGGCCCCGGGGTCCGGAGCCCCGGATCGCGGGGCTCCGGCCCCCGGGGCCGGGGAGGGAAAAGCCGGACGGGCCGGGCGGCGGACCGGTGAGGTCCGTCGCCACGGCCCGCGCCGTGGTGCTGAGGAGCAGGTGTGACTAGAAGATGCCGCCGAGGATGCCCCAGCCGCCGCCCCAGCCGCCCCAGCCACCGTGGTGGTGGCCGCCGCAGCTGCGGTGGCAGTCGTCGTCCCAGCCGCCGTGGCCGCCGCGGTGGTGGCCGCCGCCCCAGCCGCCGCCCCAGCCCCAGTCGTCCCAGCCCCAGCCGTGGTCGCAGTCGTCGTGGTCGCGGTGGTGACCGCCGCCCCAGCCGTTGTTGTGGTGGCCGCCGTTCCAGCCGTTGTGGTCGTGGTGGCCGCCCCAGCCGCCGTTGTGGTGGTTGTCGCGGCCGTGGTCGTGGTCGCGGCCGTTGTCGCGGCCGTGGTCACGTCCGTGGTCGCGGCCGTCACGGTCGTGGTCGTCGTCGTGGAACGCGACCGCCGGCGTGGCGGGTGCGGCCTGGGCCACTCCGGCGGCCGGGACGATTGCGACTGCGGCGATGATGGCAGCGGCCGCGGCGCGGCCGGCGAGCTTACGCATATGTTTTCTCCTGAGTTGCAGGAATCGGACAATGGCACCGATACCGTGCGTAGGGCGGAGAACATCATGGGGAGACGGTCATACAGTCCTACGGGCGACTGATTGCGCCGGTTGCAGCAAATCCCCGCGGCGGCGGACGGGCCGGGAGGGGGCCCCGGGGCGGCCGGCGGACAGGCCGGGGGATCGGCGGAGCGGGCCGGGGGGACCGGTGGAGGGCGCCGGGTGGAGCGGCGGGCGGGGCCGGGTGGACCGGAGCACCGTCCGGCCCGGCTTAGCATGAACCGGATCATCACCCCCCCACATGACCTTTCGGGAGCTTCCATGGGCCTCGGCGTGCGCTGGACCCTGCACGGTGACGGGCGCACCCCCGCCCCTGGGGCCGTCGTCCGGCCCGACGAGCGGCTCTCGTGGCCGCGGACCGCCGGCCTCGGCGCGCAGCACGTGGTCGCCATGTTCGGCGCGTCCTTCGTGGCTCCGGTCCTCATGGGCCTGGACCCCAACCTCGCGATCATGATGTCGGGCGTCGCCACCGTCCTGTTCCTCCTCGCGACGCGCGGCCGGGTGCCCAGCTACCTGGGGTGCAGCCTGTCCTTCGTCGGCGTCGCCGCGATCATCCGGGCGCAGGGCGGCGGCAGTGCGGCCGTCACCGGCGCGATCTTCGTGGTGGGTGCGGCGCTCCTGCTGAGCGGCCTGGTCGTACAGAAGTTCGGCGCGAAGATCATCCACGCGGCGATGCCGCCGGTGGTCACCGGTGCCGTGGTCATGCTGATCGGCTTCAACCTGGCGCCGGTCACGGCCCGCACGTACTGGCCGCAGGACCAGTGGACGGCGCTGCTGACGATGCTCTTCACCGGCCTCGCCGTGGTGTGCCTGCGCGGCTTCTGGTCCCGCGTCGCGATCTTCCTCGGCCTGGTCTTCGGCTACGCGGTCTCGTGGCTCTTCGACCGCCTCTTCGGCAAGATCCACTCGGTGAACGGCGGCCCCGAGGCCGTCGACCACTGGCGCCTGGACCTGTCCGGGGTCTCCAAGGCCGACTGGATCGGCCTGCCGTCGCTGCACGCCCCGAGCTTCGGCTGGTCCGCGGCGCTGGTGGCGCTGCCGGTCGTCATCGCGCTGATCGCCGAGAACGCGGGCCACGTCAAGGCCGTCGGCGAGATGACCGGCGACCGGCTGGACGACCAGCTGGGCACCGCGATCTCTGCGGACGGCGTGGCGACGATGCTCTCCACCGCCGTCGGCGGCCCCGCCAACACCACGTACTCCGAGAACATCGGCGTGATGGCGGCCACCCGCGTCTACTCCACCGCCGCCTACTGGGCAGCCGCCGCCTTCGCCCTCCTCTTCGGCATCTGCCCGAAGTTCGGCGCCGTCGTCGCCGCGATCCCCGGCGGCGTGCTCGGCGGCATCACCGTCATCCTCTACGGCATGATCGGCCTGCTCGGCGCGCAGATCTGGGTCCACAACAAGGTCGACCTGCGCAACCCGCTGAACCTGGTGCCCGTCGCCGCGGGCGTCATCATCGGCATCGGCGGCGTCAGCCTGAAGGTCAGCGAGAACTTCGAGCTCAGCGGCATCGCCCTGGGCACGATCGTGGTCCTCTCCGGCTACCACGTCCTGCGCGCCCTGGCCCCGGCCCACCTCAAGACGCAGGAGCCCCTGCTGGACGAGGGGACGAGCAGCTACGACGACCAGGCGGAGTCCGCTGCCGCGGGGGAGAAGGACGCGGAGGACAAGCGCACCGGTTAGTCGTTACGGCGCCGGGTCCTGAGGATCGCGGGACCCGTCGCGCCGGGAGCCCCAGCCGGGCCCCGACAGCACCTCCCCGTAGGCCTGCATCAGGTCCGGCAGGCGCAGCGTGGCCAGGTCGTCGCGGGTCGGGGTGCCCGGGTAGCCGGACAGCCGCAGGTCGCGGTACGCGCAGCTCTTCTCGTACAGGGTGCGCAGGAAGCGGCCGTTGCCCAGCTCGTCGATCCAGCCCTGGGCGACGACGTGCGCACTGATGCTGCGCAGCTCCTCCAGGGCCTCCTCGTCCCAGCCGTCGCCGTTCTCGGCGGCCAGCACCTCGCCGATGCTGGTGAGTTCGGAAGGGCGGTAGCTGGGGAAGTCGACGCGTGTGGTGAAGCGGGAGCCGAGGCCGGGGTTGGTGGCCAGCAGCCGGTCCATGCCCTCGGGGTAGCCGGCGAGGATCACCACGAGCCGGTCGCGGTTGTCCTCCGCGCGTTTGAGCAGCACCTGCAGGGCCTCGTCCCCGTAGGCGTCGCCCTTGGAGTAGCCGGAGTTGGAGAGGCTGTACGCCTCGTCCACGAAGAGCACCCCGCCGAGCGCGGAGTCGATCAGCTCGTTGGCCTTCACGGCCGTCTGGCCCAGGAACTCGCCGACCAGGTCGGCGCGCTGGGCCTCGACCAGGTGGTCGCCGCCGAGCAGCCCGAGGGCGTAGAAGACCCGGCCGAGGATCCGGGCGACGGTGGTCTTGCCGGTGCCCGAGGGGCCGGAGAAGACGAAGTGGCGCTTGGGAGGCTGCACCGGCAGCCCCTGACCGGCCCGCAGCCGGGCCATGTGCAGCTGGGCGGAGAGCGCCCGCACCTGCCGTTTGACGGGCTCCAGGCCGACCATCCGCTCCAGCTCCGCGAGGGCCTTGGCCAGCAGGAGAGGGTCGGAGGGGCCCGGCAGCGGCTTGCCGGTGGGCTGGGCGGGCACGCGGGCCTTGCGGCGTACGTCGTCGGGCCCGGCGTCCGTCTGCAGGGTGCCGGTGGGCTCCGGATCCGTGCCCGTCAGCAGGTCCCGGCCGTCGAGGGCGTCCGGGACGGCGGCGGGCGCGTCGGCGGAGGCGGCGGGCGGGACCGGCCCGGCCGGCTCCTCGCCGGGCCCGCCGAGCGGCACCGGGGCGAGGTCCAGGCCGTCGTCGAGGCCGTCGCCGTCGGCGATGGCGGTGAGCCGGGCCGAGGTGTCCATGAAGGACGGGTCGACGCGGTGCACGGCCCGGTACAGGGGGAGCGCGGCGGCGCTGCGGCCGGTGCCCTCGTGGGCGCGCGCGAGCCAGTAGCGCAGCTCCTTGCGCTGGGGCTGCTCGCTGCGGCAGCGCATCAGCGCCGAGGCCAGCAGCGGCTCGGCCTGCCCGTACATCTCCAGCCGCACCCGCGCCATGCCGCCGAACAGCCCGGCCTCGATGCCGAGCAGGGGATCGTCCAGCAGCGGCTCGGTGTGCCGGACGAGCTGCTCCCAGTCCTTGACGAGGTAGGCGCGGCAGGCGTGCAGGAAGCGGGCCTGGGGGTCGGTCTCGACGGGCGGGCAGCCGGCCAGGGCCCGGTCCAGCTCGGGGACGTGCCGGCCGTCGAGCCAGTGCGAGGCGTGCGCGAGCAGCAGGTCCCGGCCGGTCTCCAGGACGGGCTGGACCCACCAGCCCAGCCAGTACCAGGAGTTCAGGGTGCGCCGGTGGCGTGTGCGCTGCTCGCCGAACCGGTCCCGGTGGCGGTACATGCGCAGCAGCGCGGTGGTGGTGTCCGCACGCAGCGCGTGCAGGCCCAGCCAGGCGTCGGCCATGCCGGGGTCCACCCGGACCGCCGCCCGGAACTCCTCCTCGGCCTGTGCGTACGCGCCCATGGTGTAGGCGTCGACGGCGCGCAGCCAGGCGAGATCGGCCGGGGCGGGTGGGCCCTGCATGCCGAAATCCATCACGTCCCCCACAAACCGTGCCCCCGTAGCGTGCTGCCCGGCGAGTGCCAGGCGCGCCTTGCCGAACCGCTGTGCTGTGGACGGGAGTTGACCAGTGTGTGCCGGTGCACCCGCCGATAGGGGCACCGAGTCGCATCGTACCTGCGCTGTTGGCCCGGGCCGAAGGGTGCCGCACTGCCCTTCGCGGCGGAAAAGCGATCCCCGGCGGTCGGCGGACCGCTCCGGCACATGGTCACCCAGGGTGAGGGGGTAGACGGGGCAAAGTGCCCAAAAGGAGAATACCGAGTAGTACGAAGCCCCCGATCACGGGGGAACAACCGGGGGCTTCGCGTCCGCGGGCGGCCTCGACCGGCCGCACAATGAGAACGTAAGTCCTGTACGCCCCGTCGGTCAAGCGGAGTTGGCGCAGTCGGCGGGGATCGGACCGCGAGACCGGGCGGACCGCCCGGCGTTGTTCACGGAGCGTGATGATCAGGTTCGTCCGCGCGGGGTTGTGGTCGTTTTGTGCAGCCCCGGCAGCACCTCGTACCCCCCTCCACGCTGAAGAATCAGCAGTTCCGCGTACGGGCGCGTCGGGTCGGCGGCGAAATGCTCGCGCTCCGCCCGCATCCAGCCGTCCCAGAAATCGGACAGCTCTGCGCCGTCACGGAGTTGACCCCTTTCCCAGGAGTGCTCATGCGGCAACTCCATCCACAGCAGACACGCGAGGTGGGGCCGCAGCGCGCGGCGCCCCGCGCCGACGCCCTCCACCAGCACCACCGGCTCCGGCCCGATCTCCCGCTCGCCGGCGAACCGGCGGGCCACCCAGTCGTACGCCCGGAAGCGCGCCGTCTCCCCGCGGCCGAGGGGGTCGAGCACCTGCTCGCGCAGCCGCCCGGTCCACTCGAACAGCTCCTCGTGCGTCGCGAGGTCATCCAGATGCAGTACGGGCGCGCCGCCGAGCGCCGCCGCGAGCCGTCCGCTGAAGGTGGTCTTCCCGGACCCCGCGTGCCCGTCGACGGCCACCAGACGGACGGGGCCGAGGGACGGAGGCTGCGTCAGCAGCCAGGGGGCGAGGTCGTCGAAGGAGGCCGGACCGTTGCGGAGCGGAGCATTCACCGGGCCAGCCTAGGGGGAGAGCGGGGTGGATCACTCCAAGGTGGGAGGCGGATGGAGTCGGGTTGACGGCCGTGACGGTCCTTCCCCCGTCCTGCCGGTATCGGGACCGGCGTGACGGGGAATCACTGGCGCACCGGCGCGCGGAGTCCGTGCGTGCGTCTTATGCGCCATGCATCCGTACGTTCGTCAGTACTTCCATCATCACTTCCATCATCGCTCTCCATCATCAGTACTTCCCTTCGCACTTCCCTTCGCGCTTCCATCCGCACACCGCAGACGACTGGGGGACCAGCGCCATGTCCAGCAGCACGCCCAGCAGACCCACCCCGCGCCGTACCGTGCTCGCCGCCGCCCTGGGTGCCGCGGCGGCCGCGTCCCTCCCGGCCACCTCCTCGCAGGCCTCGTCCGGGACGTCCTCGGGGCCACCCGGATCCGGTTCCTCCGGCCCCGTGTCCCTCTCCCCTTCCTCCCCTTCCTCCGTTTCCTCGAATTCCTCCGTCTCCGGGAGCGCAGCCGTCGACTACCACGCCTGGACCTCCGCCGACGACTGGCGGCGCGGCACCGCCCACGGCACCCGCATCCGTACCGGGCGGCGCGACGGCCTGGCGCTCGACCGGCCGGCCGGCACGCTGGAGTACACCGACCCGCACACCGGCACCAAGGCCTCGTGGGAGTACGCCACCTGGACCGCGCCGGTCCGTACCCTTCCCGTCCCCGCGAGCGAGGTCATCACCTCCTGGAACGCCCACGCGCCCGCCGGCACCTGGATCCAGACGGAGGTGCGCGGCACCTACACCGACCGCACCCGGACCCCCTGGTACGTCATGGGCCGCTGGACGGCCGGCGACGGCCCCGGCGACATCCGCCGCACGTCCGTCGACGGCCAGGGCGACGGCCGCAGCAACGTCTCCACCGACACCCTCGCCGTCGACAACCCGGCGTCGGGCCTGCGCATCGCCTCGTACGAGCTGCGCCTGACCCTCCACCGCAGGGCCGGCAGCCGCCTCACGCCCACCGTGTGGCGGCTCGGCGCGATGAGTTCGGACGTCCCCGACCGCTTCACCGTGCCCGCCTCCGCGCCGGGGAGCGGCGCGGGACACGAACTGCGCGTGCCGCGCTACTCGCAGGAGATCCACAAGGGGCAGTACCCGGAGTACGACAACGGCGGGGAGGCCTGGTGCAGCCCGACCTCCTCGCAGATGGTCCTCGCGTACTGGGGCCGGGTGCCCTCCGCCGAGGAGCTCGCGTGGGTCGACCCCGACTACGCCGACCCCCAGGTCTGCCACGCCGCCCGCTTCACCTTCGACTACCAGTACAAGGGGTGCGGCAACTGGCCCTTCAACGCGGCCTACGCGGCGACGTACCACGACGTGCAGGCGGTGGTCACCCGGCTGCGCTCGCTCGGCGACGTCGAGAAGCTGATCCGCGCGCGGATCCCCGTCATCACCTCCCAGTCCTTCCTCGCCTCCGAACTCGACGGGGCGGGCTACGGCACGGCCGGCCACCTGATGTGCGTCGTCGGATTCACCCGGCAGGGCGACGTGGTCGCCAACGACCCGGCGAGCCCGTCGAACGAGGCGGTCCGGCGGGTCTACAAGCGCCGCCAGTTCGAGAACATCTGGCTCCGGACCAAGCGCTACAACGCCCAGGGGCAGGTCAAGACGGGCTCCGGCGGCGTCTGCTACCTCTACTTCCCCGTCCGGCCGGAGGAGCGGCAGCGGCGGGTGCTGCGGGAGCTGGGGATCCGCTGACGGACGGAAGGGGAACCTCCGTACGATCGGGCGCGGACAGACGTGTGCGTCGTACGCCGTACGGAAGGAACCATGACTGTGCATCAGAGAGCCGCTGCCGCTCCCGCTCCCACCCCCGCTCCCACCCCCGCTCCCACTGCCGCCACCGCGGCCCCTGCCACCCCTGCCGTCCCTGCCGCCACCACCGTCGTGCCGGGGATCCGCCGGGCCCGGCCGGAGGAGCGGGACGCGATCAGCCTGCTGCTGGGGGAGTCCTTCATGGAGGACCCCATCAGCGGCTGGGTCTTCCCGGACGAGGCGCACCGCCGCGCCGTCCACCCCGCGTTCTTCGGGGTGTTCCTGGACGCGGCGCTGCGCGACGGGTGGGTCGACGTGACGGACGACCTGTCGGCGGCGGCGCTGTGGATACCGGTGCAGGCGGAGGCCGGTGGCGGTGCGGGTGAGGGCGCGGGTGAGGGCGTCGGCGGTGATGAGGCTCAGGGCGACGGCCAGGGCGGCGATCAGGGTGGCGACGAGATCAGCGAGCTGCTGGCGATGGCGGATCCCGAGAACGACCGCGCCCGGATCGTCGCCGAGCTGACGGAGGCCGCCCACCCCGGGGGCCGCGCGCACTACTACCTGCCGACCATCGTCGCCGCTCCCGGCCGGCGCGGCGAGGGCCGCGGCAGGGCGCTCCTGACGACCGTCCTCGACCGGTGCGACGAGGAGGGCGTGCCCGCCTACCTGGAGGCGAGCAACGCCCGGAGCAGGGGGCTCTACGAGCGCCTCGGCTTCGTCCTCACCGGTACGCCCATCGACCTGCCTGACGGCGGGCCGCGGATGTGGCCGATGTGGCGGGAGCCGCGGGGCTGACGCGGCGTCGGCCGCGGGCCGTCCCGGGAGCGCTCCCGGGACGGCATCCGGACATATTTCCCCTCCGGGTCATTTGTTGGCATGATCGGCTATTGGCATGATCGACGCCGTGCGGACGAGGGTGAATGACAGCTCAATGCGGATCGCCGATTTCCGCTTGCCGCTTCCATTCGAACGAACGATCAGTAGCCTCTGCTCACATGTCCCCGAGACGAGCTGGAGCAAGAGACTGATGGAGCGTCCCACCTGGGCCCCCCAGGGCATCGACCTTTCCGTGCCGAGCGTGTCCCGGATCTACGACTACTACCTGGGCGGCTCGCACAACTTCGAGGTCGACCGGGAGGCCGGCCGGCGGGCCATGGAGGCCTTTCCCGGGCTGCCGAAGATCATGCAGGCGAACCGGGCCTTCATGCGGCGCGCCGTGCGCCACGCCGTCGGCGAGGGCGTCACCCAGTTCCTCGACATCGGCTCGGGCATCCCGACCTTCGGCAACGTCCACGAGATAGCCCAGGCGGCGGACCCGCGCTCGCACGTCGTCTACGTCGACCACGACCCGGTCGCCGTCGCCCACGGCCGGGCCGTCCTGGAGGGCGACCCGCGCTCCGCCGTCCTGCCCGCGGACCTCCGCAAGCCCCATGACATCCTGACCAGTGACGAGGTCGGCAGGCTCCTCGACCTGGACCGGCCGGTCGCACTGCTGCTCGTGGCCGTCCTCCACTTCGTGGAGGACCAGGACGACCCTTGGGCGGCGGTGGCCGAGCTGCGCGACGCGCTCGCGCCGGGGAGCCTGCTCGTCCTCACGCATGCGACGACCGAGACCGGTCCGATCAAGCCGGAGGAGGGGCAGGGAGTGCAGGGCGTCTACCGCAACGTGGGCTCGCCGCTGCTGATGCGCTCGCGCCCTGAAGTGGCGCGCTTCTTCGACGGCTTCGAGATGGTCGAGCCGGGCCTCGTGGCCATGCCGGACTGGCGGCCCGACCCGGTGAAGAACGCCGGCGGAGCGGACAACGATCCCGCCATGTATGTCGGCTTCGCGGGCGTGGGGCGCAAGCCATGACCCGAAAGCCGCGCGGCGAGAAGCCGAGCGGATCCGGAGACGGAACGGTGGGGCCGGTTACCGGTGGCCCTGCCGGGGCAGAAGTCACAAGGCCTCGCAGGGGGAGCGAGGCCGGGACCGAGGGCACAAGCGGAATCAGAAACGGAATCGAAAGCGGAAGCGGAACCGAGGTCGGGGTGGGTATCGGGAGCGGGGCGTTGTCGCCACTGGACACGGCGGCCGCGGGCGGAGTGGCGGGCCGTTGCGGGCGGGACGGCGACGGGACCGGCGACCGGGGCGGTGATCGGGGCGTCGGCCGCGACCCGGGTGTGATGCCGGACGGCGCGCCCGGGACGGACGGTTCGGGTGGGATGGATGCTTCCGGTGGCTCGGGTGGCTCGGGTGGCTCGGGTGGTTCCGGCGGTTCCGGCGGTTCGTGGGCACGCAATGCCCACGTCCAGATGGACCGCGACGTCCGGGGGCCGGGCGGGGGAGGACCGGGCCTCGGCCGGGACGGCCGGGACGGGCGGGACGGGCGGGACGGGTCCGCCCCGGAGACCGCCGGCCGGGCGCGCGGCCGGATGTCTTCCGCCCACCCCGTGTCCGGACAGGCGCCTTCCGGGAGCGCCCACTTCGTGTCCGACCGGGTGTCCTCCGCCCCCGTGTCCGGCCAGGTGTCCTCCGCCCCCGTAACCGGGCAGGCGCCGTCCGAGCCCCTGCCCTCCGGGCAGGACGCCCTTCGCCGCTTCGCCGCCGTCTGGAGCCGGGCCGTCTACCCCGCGACAGCCACTTCCATGACCCGCGCCGAGTTCGAGGACTACCTCGTCCCGCTCGCCGCCATCCTCCGTACGGCGCTCCGCTCGCAGCCCTTCGACCCCGAGCCCGTGGCCGAGGTCGGCGTCGCGCTCGTCCGCGCGCACTGCACCGACCCGGACGCCCTGTCGCTGATCCTGGGCGCGGTCGACTCGTACCTCGTCCTGTACTGCCCGCCGGACCGGAACCTGTCCGACGAGGAGAGCCGCGCCCGTTGCTCGCGCCTGCAGCACACCGTCGCCGCCGGCTTCGCCCGCGCCCTGCGCGAGCGGACCCTCGCCGAGCAGGAGGCCCTCTCGCGCGCCGCCCTCGCCGCGCAGGCCGAGACGGAGCGGGCGCTGCACACCAGCGAGGAGCGGTTCCGTGCCGTGTTCGAGGGCGCCGCCATCGGCGTCGGGATAGCGGACGTCGACGGCCGCATCATGGACGTCAACGACGCCCTCAGCCGCATGTTCGGCACCAACGCCGCCGAGGTCACCGGCCGGAACGTCGGCGAGATGGTCCACCCCGACGACTCGCCCGACGTCTGGGGCCTCTACAGCGAACTCGTCCGCGGCGAGCGCGACTACTACCGCGTCGAGAAGGCGTACTACCGCGGTGACGGCAGCGTCCTGTGGACCGACCTGTCCGTCGCCCTGCTGCGCGACGCCCACGGCCGCCCCCAGTACCAGCTCGCGCTCCTGGAGGACATCACCGAGCGCCGCCTGCTGCACGAGCAGCTGCGCTACGAGGCCACGCACGACGCCCTCACCGGCCTGCCCAACCGCACGCTGTTCTTCGAGCGGCTCGACCGGGCCCTCGCCCCCGGGGGGGACCGCTTCGGCGTCTGCTACCTCGACCTGGACGGCTTCAAGGCCGTCAACGACAGCCTGGGCCACGCCGTGGGCGACCGGCTGCTCGTCGCCGTGGCCGAGCGGCTGCGCTCGTGCGCCGAGGAGCCCGCGGAGCTGGTCGCCCGCCTCGGCGGCGACGAGTTCGTGGCCCTGCTGACCGGCCCCACCGCCCAGGAGGACGCGACCGCCCTCGCCCGCCGGATGCTGTCCGCGCTCGCCGAGCCCGTACGCCTCGACGGCCGGGACCTGTCCGTACGGGCCAGCATCGGCATCGTGGACGGCGCGTCCGGCGCGAGCGGCGCCGCGGAGGTGCTGCGCAGCGCCGACATCACCATGTACCGCGCGAAGGCCGCCGGCGGGAACCGCTACGAGCTCGCCGACGCGGACTCCGACGCCCGCGCCATCGCCCGGCACGACCTGACCAACTGCCTGCCGGCGGCGCTCGACAACGGCGAGTTCTTCATCGAGTACCAGCCGCTCGTCCGGCTCCACGACGGCACGGTACGGGGCGCGGAGGCGCTCGTGCGCTGGCTGCACCCCGTCCACGGCGTGCTGGGACCGGACCAGTTCATCCCGCTTGCCGAGAGCACCGGCCTGATCGTGCCCCTGGGGCGCTGGGTGCTGCAGGAAGCCGCACGGCAGGCGCGCGCCTGGCGGGCCGAGGGCACGTGCGAGGTCCCGATGCGGGTCAACGTCAACCTCTCGCCCTCGCAGCTGCGCCACCCCTCCCTCGTCGCCGACACGGTGGCCGTCCTCGACAGCTCCGGCCTGGACCCGTCGGCCCTGTGCCTGGAAGTGACCGAGAACGCCCTCATCGGGGCCGACGAGGAGGAGCTGCGGCCGCTGCGCCAGCTCGCCGACCTGGGCGTGGACATCGCCCTGGACGACTTCGGCACCGGCTACTCCAACCTCTCCTACCTGCGCAGGCTCCCCGTCAGCACGCTCAAGCTGGACCGTTCCTTCACCCGCGGCATGCAGTGCGCGCCGGCCGACCCCGTCGACGTGAAGATCGTCGAGGGGATCGTCTCGCTCGCCCACACCCTCGACCTGTCGGTGACCGTCGAAGGGGTGGAGACGGGCACGCAGGCGGAGCACCTGAGGGTGCTGGGGTGCGACACCGCCCAGGGCTGGTACTACGCGCGGCCGGGCCCGCCGGAGCGGCTGCACACGCTGTCGCTGGTGGACGCGGCGTCGTAGCGGGTGTGCTGGTCAGGGAGGGGCGTGCTGGTCAGGATGGGTGTGCTGGTCAGGGATGGACGCGCTGGTCAGGATGGACGCGCTGGTCAGGATGGGTGTGCTGTCATCCGAGCTGCTGAGCCTCGTAGTCCGTCAGGAGCCGTGACCGCAGCAGGAAGCGCTGCCCTTCCGGAGCTTCGAGGGAGAAGCCGCTGCCGCGGCCGGGCACCACGTCCACGGTGAGGTGGGTGTGGCGCCAGCGCTCGAACTGGTCGGCGGACATCCAGAAGCCGACCGGTTCCGCGACGCCCTCCACCGTCAGCTCGGCGAGCAGGACGTCCGAGGCGCCCGTACGGAACTCGCCCTCCGGGTAGCACATCGGCGAACTGCCGTCGCAGCAGCCGCCGGACTGGTGGAACATCAAGGGGCCGTGCTGCTCGCGCAACAGGCGCAGGAGGCGCGCTGCGGCGGGGGTGAGGGCGACGCGCGAGAGGGGGGCTTCGGGGCGGCCGGTCTGTTGCGGACTCACCGTTGATCTCCCTTGTCCGTCGGGATTCCATCGGGTCTCCGGCGGGTTTCCGCCGGAGTGCACAGCCTGCCCCGATCGGCTCGCGTCTGCCAGGGGTGCGCGGAGCGGGCGGGGCCGTCCGGCGGAGAGGGGCTCACTGGGCGGGCTCACGGGCCGGGCCACCGGGCCATGGACAGGGCCATGGACAGGGTCGGGCAGGGCCACGGGCGGGGCCACGGGCGGGGCCCGGGGAAACGGGGGATCTCCAGCATGACCGGATCCACCCACAGGCCCGCTCGCGCCCCACCGCGACGGCGTACTCGCGTCTCGACGCGCACTCACGTCGCCCACGGCGAGGGAAGCGGCGGGCCACCTCTCTGTTCCGGAAGGTGTCCGATGAACCTCGTGCTCCAGGCCTTACCGATCGCCGCCCCCACCATCGGATGGGCCGCCCACGCCCTCTTCCTCGTCCGCCGCCTGCGCACCGCCCGCACCGACCCGCTCACCGGCCTCATGTGCCGCGAGGAGTTCACCAGCCGGGCGCAGCGGGCGGTGAAGCGGCCGCACGCAGCAGTCCTGCTGCTCGACCTCAACGGCTTCAAGCAGATCAACGACACGCACGGGCACGACATCGGCGACCAGGTCATCGCGGCGGTCGGACGGCGCCTGTCCGTCTGGTGCCGGGAGCGGGGCGGATTCGCGGCAAGGCTGGGCGGCGACGAGTTCACCGCCGTGGTGCGCCTCGCGCCGGACGCCGACCTGGACTCCGAGCTGACGTACAGCCTCTCCGCCCGTCTCTCGGCGCCGCTGGAGACCGGCAGCGTCACCCTCTCCCCGCGCGCCTCCATAGGCATCTGCCGCACCAGCCACCGGCCCGGCGCCGCCCTCTCGGACCTGCTCCGGGGCGCGGACGAGGCGATGTACACCGCCAAGCGGCTCGGCGAACACTGGCGTCCCGCCGGCCCCGTCGACGTCTACCGCACCACCAGCGGCCGCCGCGACGGCCGTTCCGGCACCCGCGCGGGTGCCCGCTCGGGTGCCCGCTCCGGCGCCCACCTGACACTGCTCGCACCGATGCGCAGGAACGCGTCGTAACCGGGCCCGTCACGCCGCACCTGACACACCCTCACCTCTCGCACCTCACCCTGCTCCCGGCGCCCGCACCCCGCCCGGCGGGCCGCCGGGGAATCCGACTTGGTATGACTAGTCCCTTACGAGGGAGAGAAGGAGATTCGAGGCCGAATGGGCGAGCCCTTGAACGAGAACGGCGAGGACGACTTCGTCATCGCGCCGCCGGAAGCGACGCGACCGCCGATGCCGCCGTCGACGCCGCCGGCATCGGCACCGGCACCGGCATCGGGGCCGGCACCTGCTGGGGCACCGGGCCAGGCACCGGCGCCGCCGCAGCACGGAGCCACGCCGCCGCAGTACGGAGCGGCACCGGCGTACGGAACGGGGCCGACGTACGGAACAGCACCCGGGCACGGAACAGCGCCCGGGCACGGAACAGCGCCCGGGCACGGAGCAGCACCGGCGTACGGGGCGGCACCTCCCTACGGAGCAGCACCTCCCTACGGAGCAGCGCCTCCCTACGGAGCGGCACCTGCCTACGCGCCACTTCCCCACGGAACAGGCCAGGTCCCGCCGCCCATGTACACGCCGGGCGCCCCAGGCATATCCGGTATACCGAGAGTGCCGCCGCGCAAGGGGCTGATCGCCCTGGCGGTGGCCGTCGGACTGGTCCTCGTCGTCGCGCTGGGAGCGGGCGTCTGGATGCTGCTGCCGGGGGACGGAACGAAGGACGGATCCGGCAAGGGCGGCTCCGGCGGAAGCCGGGCGACGGTGTCGTGGAGCCTGCCGTACACCAGGTCGGGGCTCGACCACCCCAGGATGATCCGTGGCGTGTGGTTCACCGACAAGACCGTGGTCAAGGCCCTGCCGAACCGCCTCGTGGGCCTGGACCCGAAGACCGGCGGACAGCGGTGGGAGGCCCCCACCCCCGGTTCGGGCAGCGTCCTGTGCCAGGCGTCGACGGACTCCACGGCGGGCATCGCGGTCCTCGCCCGCGGCGCCGGGCAGGCGTGCCACACCTTCTACGCCGTCGACCTGACGTCGGGCAAGACGCTGTGGGAGCACTCCACCGGCTCCGACGAGTGGGCTCCCTCCGGCAGCCCCCGGATCGCCCGCAGCGGCGACGTGGTGGTCGTCTCCGCGAACGACCACGTCACCACCGCCTTCCGGGTGAGCGACGGCAAGCAGCTGTGGAAGGACGACGACAAGGGCCTGTACGAGGACGACGACGCCAAGGACACCTGCCGGGGCGACGGTTACACGGGAGGCAAGCAGCTCCTGCGCATCCAGCACTGCCTCCTCGGCAGCAAGGACCCGGGCACGTACCTCGCCGCGGTCGACCCGGCCACCGGCCACGCGAAGTGGAAGTACCGCCTCGGCGCATACGGCGGGCAGGGACAGGTCCTTGCGACCTCCCCGATCGTCGTCGACGACCCCGAGCGGCCCTACGAGGGCATGCGCGTGAGCGTCCTCGACGACAACGGCAAACTCCGTACCCGCCTCGAAGGCACCCCCAAGCGCCGCTACGGCCTCACGCGCGGCGACGGCAGCGCCCCGGCCCCGGACGTCCGGATCGCGGGCGACAAGCTGGTCATGGAGACGGACCGCGACGAGAAGGACTCCGACGACAACAACCAGCTGATCGCCTGGTCCCTGACCACCGGAAAGCGCCTGTGGGACCAGCGCGCGACGGGCTACCTGCAGACGTTCCACCTGGTGGCGACGTCGGACACCGACGACATCCTTGCCTACTCGGCCGGCAACATCCACGACCCGGCCACCCTGGTCCGCTTCGACCCGACGACGGGATCCCGCAAGACCGTCCGCACCTACCGCCCCACCCCCACCAAGGCCTGGATAGGCTCCGACCCCTACCCGGCCGCCCACGGCAAGTCCCTCTACCTCTCGGCGGGTTACGTCTCGGAAAACAAGGGCACCGAGACCGAACGCCGCCAGAAGTCCCTGATAGCGCTGCCGGGCAACGACAACTGACGCGGGGGGAGGCCCGCACGCACAGCGATACGGGCCTCCCCCCCACGGAGACGATTCCGGCAGAAGCGGGACTCACCTTTCGGGGGGGGGGGGGGACACGGCCCGCCCGGACACCACGGGAATCCCCGATCAGGTCCTCATCAGCCGCGCGAACGCCACGTTCCTGAACGTCGTGGAGACCGCGGCGTTCGCCGAGAGCGGCGCTCACCCCCCGGCCAGCAGCCGGAAGATGCCTGGCGCGGCTTCAGCTCCGTACCTCCTCCGGAGGAACAACGCGCCGATGCTGACCACACGTTCGCGGGAGCGCACAGCAACCACATGGACACACATGCCCTGTTGGCGACGTTTCTGCCCGCACGCCCCCGAAGTGACCCCAACTCCCCATAGACGCGGCAATCATCCACGATGTCACCGAAAGGCCGGGAAAGATCCCGTACCTACCGCAACATCCACCACTCGGAGGAGAACGTGACGTTCCTGAGGAACGCCGCAGTGGCCGCATCGATCGCCGTCACCGCGATCGCAGGCCTCGCCGCACCAGCCGGCGCGGACCCGGTGCCCAACACCGCCGAAGCCCAGGCGACCAGCACCGACGGCCAGAGCAAGACCAGCACCGCCGGCCTGGCGCCGATCGCGGGGAACACCCCGATCCAGCGCGCCTCGAGCTCCACCGAGCGTGAACTGGCCGCGACCTGCTGGAACGGCCGCACGGACGGGGGCCGCAACTTCTTCATGACGTGCAACGGCACCTCGTACCACGTGTACGTGGACTGCACGGACGGCCGCCACCTGTTCCCGGAGACCTTCTCGGGCCAGTGGGACTTCCGCCTGACCTGCCCCGTGGGAACGCGAGCCGTCTGGGGCGGTAGCTGGTAGCACTCCACCCACCGCATCAGCTGGGCGCCGGGCCCGGCGCCCAGCTGATGGTCATGGCGACCGTGCGGCCACGTTGCCTCGTCCCGCACGGGCCTCCGGTCAGCGGACCGTTGACACCCGAGGGTGTAAAGCTTACTTTCCATTCATGCGAAACGAGGTCCGCCGACTGCGTGGTCTCCAAGGGCTGTCCCAGCAAGCGCTGGGCGCGGCGCTGGGGGTGTCCCGGCAGACGGTGAACGCCATCGAGCAGGGCCGCTACGACCCGTCGCTGCCACTGGCCATACGAATAGCCCGACACTTCGGGCTCGCCGTTGAGGAGATCTTCCATGTCGACGACGCCTAGCACCGCTCGCACGCCCATGCGGTGGGCCGTGCTCGCCGTGACCTTGGTGGCGGGTGTGGTGATGGCGGTGGTCATGGCGATGCGTGGCGACATCATGATGGCCGTCCTCCTGCCGGCCATCAGCATCGGCTACGGACTCATCGTGACCCTTTCCGCATCCCGCAGCGACGTCGCCGCGCAGCTCAGCGGGCACGAAGAGGACGAACGCCGACAGCTCATCAACCTGCGGGCGGGCGCGACGACTGCGAACGTCCTCGTCGCCGCGCTCCTGTGCGGCGTCGCCTACGAACTGGCCCGCGACGAACTCGGCGGCCCCTTCACCATGCTGAGCGCGCTCGGCGGCATCACGTACATCGTGGCCTCGACCGCCTACACCCGCGCGGGAAGCAGCGCGGCGTAGAAGAGGCTGCCACTGCAGTGCCCGAGCAGCACGATCGACACCGCGCCAGCAGCAACGCACTGCCCCCTCGCCCGGTTTCGGGTAAGGGGGCAGTTTGTTCGGTAGTGGCAGCAGACCTAGGAGGCAGGCGTCTCGACCTGGGGCCAGATCTGGATCAGCCAGTGCTCTTCCGGCTCGCCAGGCTCGGCGTCCTCATCGTGGTTGTCGTCGATGAACTCGTCCGGTTCGTCTGAGGGTTCCTCATAGGAGGGGTTGGGGGCTCGCAGGATGCGCAGGCTGTAGAGCCCCTTGGGGACGTCTAATTCAGCTTCTTCCGGTCCCGTGAGGCTCAGTACCTTAATGGGAGGGTTGTGGATTTCCATCCCGTCAAGGGTGCGTTGGTAGTCCCAAGGGCCCGGAGGCACCACCTCAGGCGCGGTTGCGAGGTACTCCATCCGGAACAGCGGATAGTTACTTGCATCGCTGCATAGGAGATTCAGGGCCGGGCTTCGTGGGCTCACGACGCCGTCACCTTCGGGCTGCTGATCAAACGACACCAACGCGAGCTGGACCGTGCTGTAGTAGAGGCACGGCCGAATTTCGATGGCCTGGAGAGGGTCAGCTTGCATTCTTCTCCTTGTGGCGGACGGAAATTTTGAAGATTGGCTTTCCTCTGACCCGGGCCGTGACTGGTCCGGAAGTGCCGGTCAGCTCCGGGACAGTTGTGGGGCAAGGTAATGCGCACGCCGCATCGCGGGCTGGTCGGCGGGCAGTTCCCGGCTCCACGCAGAAAGGGTCTCCGACCCACGCTTTGCGCAGGTCGGAGGCTCTTTTGCTTGGCTCTAGAAGAAGCCCAGCTTCTTCGGGGAGTAGCTGACCAGGAGGTTTTTGGTCTGCTGGTGGTATGTGTGGCACACCTAGCGTGACCGGCGGAAATAATCTTGACGGAGTAAGCGGTGAGTGATTGGCTCGGGAGTGGTCCGGATCTTGAGAATCCCACCGACATGGAAAAAGTCCGTACAGCCCGCACTGACGAGTTGAACCATCGAGTCGCGAGCCACGCCCATGCACAACCAATCGGGAGGCTACCTCTCGGTTCCCAAAAATGGGCCGACGACCGCAGCCACGGCAGCGGAGCGCAGGTACGGGGCTGCGCGATGGAAGTCGAAGGGGGCGATGCTGTCCGTCAGGTCGAGGTCCAAGGTAGGGAAGCGTCGTTTGAGGGGGCGTGGTACGGCGACGATGTCGCCGTGATCACTCAGATTGACCCATCGGTGGACGTTTGCCGGGCGTTGTCCGGTGCCGTTGTCGGGAGCTGGCGACAGCTGGTCGAACACGCTGTGAGGGAGAGCCAACGGTGATCCCAGGGTCAGGAGCAGCTTGACGTCAAGCTCCGGGTGGGCATGCAGGGCCTCGTAAGTGACGACGGTACCGAGTGAATGGGCGATCACCACCCCAGCGCCGGTCGAGGCGATGGTGGTGGCGACTTCCTCGCGGGCGGAAATTCGGGCGGGGTCGTCGTGGCACTTTAGGTACATGGCGACCTCGCGAAAGAACAGGGCTACGAAGGCCTGTGTCAGCCGTCCGTCCAGGCTGAGGCGTTCGGCGACAAACGAAACGAGTTGTCGGAGCGGAACGGCAAGGCGCCCCTGAGCGGTGACCGAGGGAAGTCCCAACTTCAGGGAAACATCCAGGGACTCTGCCCACCGGGCGATCTCGTGGACCACCTCCGGGTGCTCATGTTCGAGCTGCTCCAGGTCGTCTTCGCTTTGCGAGGCGGGTTTGTTCCGGTGGAGGTGGTGGGCGTAGTAGGCGTAGGTGAGAGGGACCTGGCTGGGGGCGACACCAAGCCCGTCGGCGAGTTCTTTGGCCCACGTAGCCGAGCGTGCGTTGACTATGTCGGTGAGTGGGAAACCTGGGGCGTAGTGGCCCACACCATGCACTGCCACGATGGCAGTCATCCGATCACGATTCCTTGGTCGGGAGTTGTGTAAGGGTGCAGCGGTGCGTGTTGCGTATTCAGCTGCAAGCGAATGATGTCCGGGCCCACTCCGGCGAATACAGTGCCGTCTTGAGCTGCGGCAATAGTGAACACGGTGTCCGGAAACCAGAATACATCGAGCAGCCTCCCGGTCTTCAGGTCCCAGAGACGAATGGAGCGGTCCAAGCCGCCGGTGAGAGCGTGTGGTCGTCCGTCGATCAGGACCGGTGTGATGGCAAAAACCGCACGAGTGTGTCCGGTGAGGTCGAGCCGTGCGTCGGCTTCAACGGAGGTCACCCGCAGCCCGCCGGTTTCGTCACCGCTGACGACGTGGGGTCGCCCGTCGAGTTCGACAGTGGCGACGGCGTGTACGGGTGAGGGATGCCGGCTCAGCTCCCGTCGCATGGGCGAGCCTTGCAGACGCGCGGACCAGACTGAACCCGTGTGGTCCCCGGCGACGAGGTGGGTGGTCGAGGCTGACAGGCAGGTGCCGCCTCGGGCTACCGTAAGGAGTACCCGCTCTTCCTCAGGGGGGTTGGCGAGTTCCGCTGAGTCATGGTGAGGCCAACGTGCCAGGAAGTCCACGCGATCTGCGCTGTAGAGCTTGATGTCGCCGTTTCCCCATGCGCATGCGATGTGGGTGACCCCGGCGATGACTACCTTGAGGATCGCTTGGGAACTATCCGGGCTCGAGTCGGCACGGTCCCTGAGGTATTCCTGAGTAATGCTTGTGTCCCAGAGGGCAAAGCCCATTATCGCGCACGAGGCGACGATCCGTGGATGATCCCCGGCTTCCAGCACTGCGATGCTGGTGGGTTCTTCCGGAACCGGGTAGTCGCCTTCATAGGTCAGCCAAATCTGCTGCCTGTCGCCTGTCTCGGTATTCCACAGTGCCAAGGTCCCGTCCGCGCTGCACGAGACCAGTCGGGCGCCGGGCAGTGTCACCAACGCATTGATCGCGTGCGTGTGTCCCGGGTATCGCTGACGAACCGTGCTCGCGTCCACGTCCCAGATGCGGACGGTTCCCCCCTCGCTTGCTGTGAGGAGCCGCGTCCGGTCTGGGTCCTGAACGACCGCAATGCGATTGATCGCCGTGGTGTGGCTCGCGACCTGGCGTACACGCCAAGTCGTTGTGTTGACCAGTCTGGCGGTGCCGTCCTCGCTGGCACTGACGACGTAGGCAGAATCTGCCATGGACACCGCCGCGAGATCGGTGACGGGGGCTGCATGCCCCTCGTCGGCGACTTCTTCGCCGATCCAGACGGTGCCGTCGTCGTCGCCCGCGACTGACTCCGGGCCATGACCGAGATCGAGGTATCGCAGACAGGTCATCCGTAGCTGTGGGGCGATCGGTAGGTCTTCCTCGTCCACCTCTTCACCTTGGACCGTCAGAACGGTCACCCAATCGTCATGGCTGGCGACGACACACTCCCCGAGCCCGGCGACGGTTACGTGGGAGAGTTGCAACACAGGGCCGTGGACGGGTGACAGCTGGGTGGTGGACAGTGGTTTTCCGGTGGTGATGTCCCAGTACCGAATGAGCCGATCCTTACCGACACTTGCGACCGAACGGACCCCCTCGTATTGCACGATCACCATCGAGCGCACCGGACATTGGTGCGCTTGCCTCGTCCAGAGGAGGTGCCCCGTGGTCAGATCCCATCCCCGTAGTACTCCGCGGTTGCAGCCTGTCACCGCCAGGAAGATGCCATCGGCTTCTTCGGCGACGACACAATTCACTTCGGAACCGTGGCCGCCCAGCTCGTGCGTCGTCACGGCAGAATCCAGATCCCACAGCCTCACGGTGCCGTCCTGGCTGGCTGTCAGGGCATGGGGCCGTCCTCGGATCATGAGAGCGGTCAGGCCCCTGATCGCGCGCTGATGCCCGGTGAGCGTGGTCAGCAGGCCGATGTGCAGGTCCCGGCCGGCTGTCCAGCGGACCTTCCACAGTGCCTCTTCCGACAGTTCGGTGGCTAGCTCCCACTGCTGGTGCCGGGCTGCGTCGATGGCGAGGATATTGCGCCGTTGATCCGGTGGACCAGAGTGATGGGCTCCGTAAGACGTCAGGTATACCGCTCCGTGAGAGGTCCGCTCGCCGTGATAGAGCTCCTCGGCCAGCGGAGCGGGGTCGGCGTGCACCAGATACTCGGCATCCATGAGCAACTCGCCCAACTTCCCGGCCAGTGAACTGTGCCGGGCGGCGTGGCGGAGCAAGTAGGGGTCGGCGGTGGCCCAGCGGCTCGGCCCTCCGGAGCGCGTGCGTACCGTGGCCAAGAGCCGGTCCCAGACGGTGGCTGCATTCAAGATGGGGCGGCGTCGCAGTTGGTCGGCGAGGCCTTGGTGGAAAAGGCGATACAGCGGCGTGCCGTCACGGTCGACGTTTCGGCGCAGGTAGAAGCGGGCGGTCCGGAGGAGATCCGAAACGTTGGGTTGTCCCTCCCCTGCCTCGGCCGTGGGCAGGTCGCCAACGTGGGCGAGCAGCCTCTCCGGCATGCCGGCACCTTCGGCCCACGCCAGTGCGGTCAAGAGCTCGAGCAGTCCTGGCTGGGCGATGAATTCCAGGTTGAGGTCGAGGACTGCATCAAGGGCGCGAGGTACACCGCTGCCCAGAGCCTCGGCTTCGGCGGTGGTGAGCGGTGGGGCTGCCTGCTCCTGGAGGTGACGGATGTACAGCCCGGCGACGAGGAACTCGCCCCACTCCCGTGTCCCGCTCAGAAGGGTGTCTGCCATTGCGCGACCCAGACTCTCGGCAGCTTTGAGTGAGCACCACGGGGACGTGCCACTGCCCATGGGGCGCAGCACTCGGCTGACGAAGTTCACCAGGTCCCTCCGCAGCCGTTCGGCAGGGATCCGATCGAGGTTGATCAGCCCGCCGTGGGCCTCAGAAGCCTCGAAGAGGTGTTGGAGTTCTTCCTGGGGACGGGTTGCCATCAGGACCCGGCACAGTGGTTTCGCATCCGCTCGTCGTGTGGAGGCCAATGGGAGTAGCAGTGCTGTGACCAGATCGGCCGGGTGCTCCGCCTCGTCCACGGCGTCCACGATGAGATGGGGTGGCTCGGCCTTCGTTCGCAGAGAGGCCACTAGCCGGTCCGTGGTCCAGGTCTCCCCACTATGGGGCGAGCCCAGGCTCCACTGAGCTGCAAGGGAAGAGAGAACCTCGGAAATGGTCCGCCGCCGGGCGTGCACGACAGCCAGCCCATCGACCGCGTCAGGCATGTCGCCGGCAGAGGGCCGCCAGACCTGCTCTGTGGCCTCGCGCAATGCAGGGTGCGCGGCGCAGACGAGGACACCGACCAGCGCGGATTTACCGGATCCGGGTGTGCCTGTGATGACGCGCAATGACGAGCCGTGACCTGCCATCCAGGCCGAGAGCTCGCGGAGTTCGTCGCTCCGTCCGGTGAAGGTCGGTCGGCTGCCGTCACCGTAGGCGTTGTGGGCACCATGGGCTCGGATCACAAAGTGGCGAAAGTCGGCCGCCTCGTCCAGGAGCGTGAACACTGCAGGGTCCACGATTCCACGACTGCGGAGGTCGTCCGGGGCGTGGCGCGGATTGACGAAGAAGCGGAGGTGGGACAGATCGTCGCCGAGAGCCGCGAGTGGCCGCTCGACGCTCTGTGGGTAGGATCCCGCACTCTGTTCCTCGACGCTTCGTGCCACTTCGCGGCAGAAGCGATCGATGGGTATGTACTCCAGAGACTCATCGAGCTTCAAGGATCCCGAGGCGAAACCGCGAAGTACTTCGTCGACCGCTAGGCTGAGCCGGCCATCGTAGGCGGGCCTGTCGGGGTGGCAGGCGGCCAGCACCCATACGCGGCGACGCTCCGGGCGGATCAGCGAACGCAGATGTTCGGTCGTTGCCGCGCCTGAGTAGCACAGGTCGAGGATCAGGAGGACGGATGGCCCTTCGCCGTCCGCTTCGCGATCCTCGACGAGGTTGATCCAACGGGACAGTGCCTCAGTGAACTGTCCGTCACCGCCGACCACTTGGAGTCCCTGACTGTTCCGCGTACGTCTCCCGTGCGCGAGCAGATGGATGATGGTGTAGTCCGAGTCGCCGGTGACTGCAGTCGTCAGTGCCTCGCTGAGCGCGGCTGTGGTGGAGGCGGGATCGGGTTCGGGATCCAAGACGACGTACGCGTATTGCTTGCCCAGGACCTCACGCAACCGTCGGGCATACGGCGCTGCGTATTCCAGCTTCTGCCATTGCGGCGGAGCCTCGTCGGCAAGTCTTCCATCGGCACCTTCGATACCGACCACGAGTGCCTGACGGCGCATCCATGACCCCTCGCTCGCACCTGTCCCCATATGTGGCCATGGAGACGGCCTGAAGGGGTCACCCAACCTGGAATCGTAGATCAGCCATCGTCGTGCGGGTCTCTGGGTTCTTGGGTTTCGGGAGTGGCGAGGCCGAGTGGCTCCTGAAGCTCGGCAATCATCGCCAAGCGGTGGTACGACCTGAGCCACGTGGGCATCTCGCCCGGGCTCCACTCCCGTGTCGCCCCGCCCCGGGACCCCGGTCGCCAACTGGCGCAAGGCCGTTCCTCGACGGAGGTCGGTCGCGACTCCAGCGGGCGGTCAGCTCCGTGCCGTGAGCAGGAGCGAGCGTGGCCTGCTCGGCGTCTCCTCGCAGATGGTCCTTCGCTGCTTGGATCTCAAGCGCACCCGCGGCACCATGCCCGGACGTGGTTCGGTAGAGGAGAACCGATGCTGGTCAGACCTTGATCACGGTGGCCCGTGCGCTGCTCAGCGCGGTGATGTCTTCTGGGTCGGAGGTGAGGATCGTGACGGGGCCGGGCGCGGCGAGGGCGGTGGCGATGAGCATGGCGTCGATGGCGTACTTGTGTCCGTGCAGTCCCGCGTCGGCGAGCAGCGTGGCGGCGTGGCGGGCGACCGGCTCGGTGACCGGTTCGACGACGATCCGGGACAGCGTCCATTCCAGGGCCGGGCGGTTGATCCGGGGGTGGACCACTTCGACGAGAGTGGCCGCGGACGTGATCACCCGCAGGTCGTCGGCGCGGGCGAGTGCGAGCCAGGCGGTGACCGTGCGGTCACGCAGGACGGCCTTGGCCAGTCCCTCGCTGTCCAGGACGAGGGTGCCGCCCGGCGTGGCAGTGGGGGAGCGGGTCACGCGGCGTCCGTCCCGCCTTGCGTCTGTTCCAGGTGTGCCTGGTGGAGTCGGTCGCGCAGGGCCTGGATCTCCGCGTCGGTGATGGCGCCGTGTTCGGCCTCGGCTACGGCGATCAGGTCGTTGAGGTTGTCGCGTTCGATCTGGCGGGCGACCGCGGAAGCGACGTAGGCGGACAGGCCGGACGGACCGCTGCGGGTGCGCGCAGCTTCCGCGATGTCCCGGGGCATCGTGATCGAATACTTGCCGGTAGGCTCGCTCATGCTATCTATCCTACCTCCTATCCCCCCACGGAACGCGGTCCGGGGTCCTCCGTTGGGCGGGGTGCCTGCCTCCGGGGCGTCACATCGGTGCGGATCGGCCGCATAGCGTATGCGTTCGATTCCGGGGTGTCTGAGGTGGAAAGGGTGCCTGGAGGGCAACGGTCGATCCAGGCGCCCGTTTGAGATTCCTAGAAGAAACCGAGCTTCTTGGGGGAGTAGCTACAAAGAACATTCTTCGTCTGCTGGTGGCACAGCAGTGGCACCCATGCCGATCAGGGCAAATGGCAGTTGGTGCGGCCTTCTGGCGGGGCTGGTCCGGAAATGGTCCGGATCTTGGTGCGTGCGGTGCTCGGCGACAGCGGTGATCGGGTGGATGGGCGCGCGCTGTGGGAAGGTCGACACGCGACTGACCGAGGGGATCCCGCTCAGCTGGCTGTCGACCGGTCGCGCCATTACGGCCGTACCGGCGCCCGCTCCGCACACCCGCCGTCCGCCAACCCCGGAAGACGGCGCAGCGCGTCGAAGGGGAGGAGAGGTCAGGGTCACTAGGCGTTGCTCCACCCGGCTGTGCTGGAATACGAGTCAAGCAGGTCCACCACGAAGACCAGGGTCGAGCCCGGCGGGATCAACGGCGAGGGCGACTGATTGCCGTAGCCGAGACGCGGGGGAACGATGATCTCGCGCCGACCGCCGACCTTCATCCCCCTCACCCCCCGGTCCCAGCCCTTGATGACCCTGCCACTGCCCAGGGCGAACTTGAACGGCTGGCCCCGGTCCCAGGAGGCATCGAACTCCTTCCCGGACTCGAAGGTCACCCCGACATAGTGGACCCTGACCACCATGCCCGGCTTCACCTCAGCCCCGTCCCCGACGACCAGGTCCCGGATGGTCAGCTCGGTAGGAGCGTCACCCTCCGGAACGTCGACCTCGGGCTTCGTCAGTTCACTCATTGCAGCCTCATCACTCTCCGTCGAAAGCCCCCGCACGGACCAGCCGGACACGTGGGCACCCCATGCAGCAGATGGTCACGCTACCGAGAATGTCGATTCCCGGAGCACACCGAATCCAGTGGCCGCACGTGATGATCTTTCGCATAGCCGATGAACGCGACCCCGCAAGCACGGGTCACGCAGCCATCGCCCGAACGAGACGAGGTCGCTCGGTCGACAGTCCGGCGTCATGGCGGTATGTCGACCGCGTCGTGGATCAGCATGCTTACATCTTGCTGGGCTGTGAGAGGAAGCTCGGCCCTCAACTCCGCGGTTTGGCGGCTTTGTTGCTCGCTTAGAAGAACCCCAGCTTCTTCGGCGAGTAGCTCACCAGCAAGTTCTTCGCCTACTGGTAGTACAGTCGCGATACGAGTGCTGGCCTGGGTAGCCGGCACTGCCTCAGAGGCAGGGGCGGCTGTTGGGCCGTGAATGATCCGGATTTTGATGTGGGGCCGGACTGTGAAGTTGATGGTGGGCGCTGAGCTCACCCCGGCCGGATGATGTGAGGCGTCAGCGGCGTTCCGGGTCCGATGCTGAGGGGCTCTGTCGCTCATTCTCGCCCGAGTCGAGAGGGAACTCTGCCGCAAATACGGCGGCTGGGGGGGGCGGGGCTTCCGCTCGTGCGGGGAGCACTCTCCGGGATCGCACCAGCCCGCTGAGGCGGGCGGACCACCTCCGCGCTGCACTCGCGGATCTGCCATACCGACGAACTTCACGACACCGCCGATGCGGACACATCCTGTCCTACGTTTCAAGGGCGGGTCCGGGCCGGTCGTTCGTAGGATCGGTGGGACCCGGCTCCGGGTATGGCTGACAACGTGTCGCCGTCGGATGGCTACAGAAACTTGGCCGCCCGGAGCCCGCGACGACTCGACCTCTGATTGGGATACGCGACTCCATCGCTTCGTAGGACAGTGCCGGCGAGGTCGTCTGCAGGGTGAGCCACGTCGGCGTGATTGTGGGCGGCTGGCGGGGGTCTGATCGCATGACGTTCACCCTCGAGGCCCTCGACCTCGCGACAAGCAGCACGGCCCCGGTGACATCGTCCGGGTGGGCCCACCGCATCTTCGGGAGGTGGCCGAGGACGCTTCGCTGCCGCTGATGGTCAAAGCGCGATTAGCGGACGCAACTGCCCGGCGTAGCACTCTCGAAGCCGCGCTCGTAGAGATCAAGCGCCGGGCTGAACAGCTCGCCACCCTGGACAGCGGTCTGGTCGGATTCGACTCCTCTGCCTACTTCACCGCGCTGAAGCTGCTCCGCACGCCTGGTGAAGATCTCGCATCGGCGCGGTCGCGGCAGGAAGCCGCCAGCCGACGTCTGGCTGATGCCGAGACGATGTTCCGGAAAGCACTGGCCGCGGCCGAGGGGGCCGCGGCCCGGGACAAGGCTGCGGAGTCGTCGCGGGCCCAGTGGCGCCTAGCCGACCGGCTGTCCGAGGAAGTGGTCCAGGTGCGGAAGGCGGCGGAGCTCCGTGAGGCAGCTGCGCTGCTGGCGGAAGGCGTCTGCGATCCCCTGCGCAAGGAGCTGGAGGAAATAGAGGGCAAGAGCGCTGTGAAGAAGTGGCGCCTGCGCGAAAAGGCCGGTGAGCTCCAGCGGCAGCTGGCGGACGCCGAGCATGCTGCCGCGTCCGCCCAGCAGTCGGCGACTGAGGCCCGCGCCACGGCGACCACCCATATCGCGGCCCTCAGCGCTCAGATCACAGCCTTGGTCGACACCATCGCGCTCACTCGGGAACAGTCCGCCAGCCTGGCGGCCGACGTCACAGCTCGGCTGGCGGCAGAACAGCAGGCTGGACGCCACTACGACAGCTGTAAGGAGGACAAGGCCCGGGCGGAGGAGGCTGCGGAGCGGGCCCAGCAGGCCAAAGACCTGGCGGAGCAGGCCGAGCAGCAGGGCTGGCCGGCCCGGTTCGACCTGGCCCGCCGACTACGCCCGGCCGTAGCCGCTGACACGACCCGGCAGCCTGACCTGGAGGCGCAATATCAGAAAGTCCAGGAGGAGTACGAGCGTCTTGCCCGTGACGCCCAGAGCGAGATCATCAAGGGTGCCAAGCTGGTCGCCACGACCCTGGCCCGGTTCCGCACGAACCGGGCGGTCTTCGAGGGTCCGTACGACGTCGTCCTTGTGGACGAGGCAGGCGCAGCCACCTTGCCCGAAGTTCTGCTTGCAACGGGCAAGGCCGGTCGGACCGCGGTCCTTCTCGGGGACTTCATGCAGCTGGGCGCGGTCATCCCGCCCGAGCTCAAGGGGAACGGTCGCACGGATATCAGACGCCGGCTGCTCCCGGACGTCTTCCAGCACTGCGGGATTGCGGAACCGTCCGATGCCCAGGCTCACCCGGCCTGCGTCACCCTCACCCAACAGCACCGGTTCGGCCCCGCCGTGATGCGGTTGGCCAACGGCCTCGCGTACGGCGGAGTACTTGGCGGAGGTAGCCAGACACAAGCGGCACGCCCGGACGATGACCCCGAGATCGTGCTGATCGACACGGACGGGCTGCACGAGCTGGCCAGGGCGCACTTGACCGGAAGCCGCAGTGGCTGGTGGCCGGCGGGTTCACTGATCGCGCGGGCACTGGTGGAGCTGCACCGCGAGCTGGGTGAGGAAACGGGCATCGTCACGCCGTACCGCGTCCAGTCCGATGCCACCCTGGAGGCCCTGCGAGACGTCGAGGGCCCGGGAGGGGGCGCGCTGGCAGAGGTCGGCACCGCGCACAAGTTCCAGGGCCGGGAGTTCGACATCGTCGTCTTCGACACGGTGGAGGGCGGAGTGGGCAGTCGCGAGCTGTGGATGGCCTGCGCCCACCTTCAGCCGGCGGCCAGCAGCTGGCCCCGGGACGGCGTCCGCCTCTTCAATGTGGCGGTCACCCGCGTCAAGACTCGTCTGTACGTCATCGCCGGCGGCGAGCGCGTCAAGAACGCGAAACCGGGAACGGCCCTGGCACAGCTCGCGGCGCTCATCGGCACCCGGCGTGGCGTACGGGTCCTCCAGGCCAAGACCTTGATCACCCCACCGACCGCGCCGCCCGCGTTCCGTGGCGAGTTCGGCACCGCGCTTGCCGAGGTGCTGAGTCGGCACGTTGAGGTAACGGAGATCGACGATGAACGCGACTTCTACCGCACGTTCACTGAGGAGATCCGCCACGCACGACATTCTCTGTGGCTCTGGGCACCCTGGGTGGCGAAGCGGGTCAGTTCCCTGCTGCCCGAGCTACGCACGGCGGCCGACCGTGGGGTGCGGATCAGTGTCTTCATCCGAGACGACACCGACCAGCTCCAGAAGAAGCCGACCAACCAGAAACTCATCACCGACCTGCGAACTGTTGCGCATGTGGTCGTACCGATGAACGTCATGCACCAGAAGATCGCGGTCATCGACGAACGGACGGTCATGCTCGGCAGCCTCAACGTGCTCTCCCAGAGCTGGACCCGTGAAGTCATGCTGACGATGCGAGGCGCCTACTTCGCCCGGAAGCTGCTGGAACACGAACACGCGGCAGCCTTCGCGGCTCCGCCCCGCTGCGGGCGTTGCAACGGAGCGGAGATCGAGATCCGCCGCAGGCAGAATGGCACCTGGGTTTGGCGCTGCTATGCCACCGCCTGCAAGACCACGCCGAGGGGTGGGACGAACGCCTGGACGCAGAACATCCGCTTGGGACGGGGCCGCTGAGCGGCTCTCATTCCGCCATCCCCTCGGGGAACGTGGCCGAGTACTGCGCAGACGTCCCGAGCCTGGCGGGGGCGGGTGCCTCGTCGAACGGCGTCGATTCCTGGTGCTGGGCAGGCTGGGCTGGGCAGGGGATCGGTTGGCGAAAGCAGCGATGGTCGTCGGCCTGCCTGATTTCGTCCGTGCGTCTCTCTTGTGAGAGATTGCATCCGGCCCGTGACCGGCCCATCGCCCCCTCGGTTTGCTGCTTGCGCTCGGGTGGTGGAAGCAATTCCACGAGGACACCAGTTGGTCCGGGAGGCCGCCGGGAGGTCGGGCAGTGAAGTGAGGCACCTTGTGGATTACGAAGAGTGACGGCCGTGTCGGGTCGCCTGGAGTGCAACGGCGCGTCCAGGCAATCGACTTGATGCTCTAGAAGAAGCCCAGCTTCTTCGGGGAGTAGCTGACCAGGAGGTTCTTCGTCTGTTGGTAGTGGGTCAGCATCATTTTGTGGGTTTCCCTGCCTATGCCTGACTGCTTGTAGCCGCCGAAGGCCGCGTGGGCCGGGTAGGCGTGGTAGCAGTTTGTCCAGACTCGGCCGGCTTGGATGGCTCGGCCGGCTCGGTAGGCCGTGGTGCCGTTGCGGGTCCAGACGCCGGCGCCGAGGCCGTAGAGGGTGTCGTTGGCGAGGGTGATGGCGTCTTCGAAGTCGGTGAAGGGGGTTACCGCTACGACCGGGCCGAAGATTTCTTCCTGGAAGACGCGCATGTTGTTGCGGCCTTCGAGGATGGTGGGCTGGACGTAGTAGCCGCCGGCCAGGTCGCCGCCGAGGTCGGCGCGGTGGCCGCCGGTGAGGGTGCGGGCGCCTTCCTGGCGGCCTATGTCCAGGTAGGAGAGGATCTTTTCGACCTGGTCGTTGGAGGCTTGGGCGCCGATCATCGTGGTCGTGTCGAGGGGGTGGCCCGGGGTGATTTGTTCGGTGCGGGCTACTGCGGCTTCCATGAACGTTGCGTAGTGGCCCTGTTGGATCAGGGCTCGTGACGGGCATGTGCAGACTTCGCCCTGGTTCAGGGCGAACATGGTGAAGCCCTCCAGGGCCTTGTCGAGGAAGTCGTCGTCCGCCGCCGAGACGTCGTCGAAGAAGATGTTCGGGCTCTTGCCGCCGAGTTCGAGGGTGACCGGCTTCAGGTTCTCCGACGCGTACTGCATGATCAGGCGGCCCGTCGTCGTCTCCCCGGTGAAGGAGATCTTGGCCACGCGCGGGCTGGCCGCCAGCGGCTTGCCCGCCTCCACGCCGAAGCCGTTGACGACGTTCACCACGCCCGGGGGGATCAGGTCGGCCACCAGGTCCAGCCAGATGTGGATCGAGGCCGGGGTCTGCTCGGCCGGTTTCAGGACCACCGCGTTGCCCGTTGCCAGGGCCGGTGCCAGTTTCCACGCCGCCATCAGGATCGGGAAGTTCCACGGGATGATCTGGGCCACCACGCCCAGGGGCTCGTGGAAGTGGTACGCCACGGTGTCCTCGTCGATCTCCGAGAGGCTGCCCTCCTGGGCGCGGATCGCGCCCGCGAAGTAGCGGAAGTGGTCGATCGCGAGCGGGATGTCCGCGGCCAGGGTCTCGCGGACCGGCTTGCCGTTCTCCCACGACTCCGCGACCGCCAGCATCTCCAGGTGCTGCTCCATGCGGTCCGCTATGCGGTTCAGCACGGCCGCGCGCTCGGCCGGGGAGGTGCGGGCCCACGCCGGGGCCGCCGCGTGCGCCGCGTCCAGTGCGCGCTCGACGTCCTCCGCCGTGCCCCGGGCGATCTCGGTGAACGGCATGCCGGTCACCGGCGTCGGGTTCTCGAAGTAGCCGCCCTGCTTCGGCGGTACGTACTCGCCTCCGATCCAGTGGTCGTACCGCGGGCGGTACGAGACCACCGCGTCGGGGGAGCCGGGGTTCGCGTAGCGAGGCATGGCAGGGGCCTTCCCTTCCGGTTCCTGAGAGTGGCTCCGTCGCTTTCGGAGTCGACGGTGACCGGTCAGACGCTAGGGCCGTGTACGTTGCGCCAACGTTGCCCCGCCCGCCCGCAGGACCGGCGCGTACGCCTCCCGTAACCTCCTCGCCTCCGCCGCCACCCCCGCCCGCTGCGGCGCACTCGCCGGCAGCGCCGCCAGCAGCCTCTCCCACACCTCCAGGTCCTCCTCGCCCCACCGGCTGTCCGCCCACAGCTGCAGCGCCCACGCGTCCCCGCCGCTCAGCACCGCCCGCCGCAGCCGCCCCTCCACCAGCCGCCGCACCCGGCACACCCCCGGCGCCTCCGAGGAGGGGAGCAGCGGGCCGCCGTACGCGCGCAGCGCGCTGCGTACGTCACCCGCCTCCAGCTCGCGCTCCACCCGGGCGACGTCCGTCTCGACCGGTTCGCACAGCCGGTACGGGCGGGAGGCCAGCAGCGGTCCCACCAGCCGCCGCAGCCGCGACAGCTCGGCCCGTAGCGTCACCGGTGGCACCGGGCGGTCCCCGTACAGCTCCGTCGTCAGCTGATCCCCCGTCAGCCCCTCGGGGCGTCCGGCCAGCAGCACCAGGATCTCGCTGTGCCGTCTTCCCAGGTGTATTCGGCGGCCGTCCGGTGTCGTCAGCGTCGCTTCGTCATGGCCCAGGGCCGTCAGCTCGTGGCCGCGGACTCCTCCCGACCCGTGGTCCCTCTCGGCCAGCCTCGCCTCCGCCGCCAGTGCCGTCGCCCGCACCAGCGCCAGGCTGTGCGGCGCCGCCAGGTGGTCGCCGCCCGTCAGGTCCACCGCGCCCAGCAGCCGGCCGGTCCGCGGGTCGTGCACCGGCGCCGCCGCACACGTCCAGGGCTGGACCGCGCGGTTGTAGTGCTCGGTGGCGAAGATCTGCACGGCGTGGTCCAGCGCGAGCGCCGTACCGGGCGCGTTCGTGCCCGCGTGCCGCTCGTCCCAGCGGGCACCGGCGACGAAGTTCATGGCCTCGGCCCGGCTCCGTACACCCCGGTGCCCCTCGACCCACAGCATCCGCCCCGACGCGTCGCAGACCGCCAGCAGGTGCGCCCCGTCCTCCGCGATCGTGCCCAGCAGCTCCCTGAAGAGCGGCATCACGGACGCCAGCGGATGCGCCCCGCGGTACTCCTCCAGCTCTGCGTCGGTCAGCTCGACCGGCGCGAGGAACTCCGCCGCGGGCAGCGCGGCCGCCGACCGCCGCCACGAGTCGGCGACCACCGCCCGGACCCGCGGGCTCACGCTCCCCCCGCTCACGAACTCCTCGTGCGCCCCGCGGACCGTACGGCTCCGCTCGGCCGGGTCGCCGCCACCCGCCATCGCCAGCCATGGATTGACCACATTGACCACATCGACCACGGGGATCCTCCGCCCTCCGAGTCCTTCCGAGCCCTACGGGGCTTGCGGTGCGCGCCGTTCCGCCACGACGCTTCCCTTACCCATCGGACACGAACGGAAGAGACGAAGAAACAGCCATGCCCAAAGTTCTGCTCGACATCCTCGAGCGCACCGCAGCCGCCTACATCACCACCTTCCTCGGGCTCCTCCTCGCCGACGGGTTCGACCTCACGGACGTCTCCGCGCTCAAGGCCGCGGCCATCGCCTCCCTGCCCGCCGCCCTCTCCGTCATCAAGGGCGCGATAGGCACCCGCTTCGGCGAGAAGGGCAGCGCCGCCTGGCTGCCCGAGCGCAGCGGCGGCAGCAGCAGCGGTGGCAGCGGCGGCAGCCGTACGCGCACGCGCAAGCCGCGCGCCGGAGGCTGATCGTTCACACGGGGTGTGAGCCGCGCACCCGCGATCGACCCCGCACACACGTTCCCGCGCCCGCCCCCCGCGCGCTTGACTCGTTCCTGCGAGTCCCAATGGAGCGACGGGACCCGGGCCGTCGGTCCTTCCCCCGAGCCGGCGACCCACCGCCTCGTACCGCCGGGCGGACGGTACGGGGCGGGCCCGTGCGCCCGAGCGGGGGGTCGTACGGGCGTCTCCGCGTACCCCGCCGTCGCGTCGCGCGGCGCGGGTGCAACGATGTGGTCGTCATGAGAGCAGGGCCGCAGCCGGAACAGGGACCGCGAGCGCTGCGAGCCGCAGTGTTCGCAGCGGTCTGTGTGCTGCTCGCTGCCCTGGGCCACGCGGTCATGTCCGGGACGACCGTCCCCTGGTGGGCCGTCGCCGTCGCGCTGTGCGGTACGGGCAGCGGGGCGTGGTTCCTGGCGGGACGCGAGCGCGGCCCGCTGCTGATCACGCTCGCCACGGTCGGCGCCCAGACCGGGCTCCACTTCTTCTTCGGCCTCGCCCAGAACGTCGTCGTGAACACGGCGCGGGCCGCCCGCCTGGGGCTGGATCCCGGCATGCCGATGGACATGCCCGCCGGGCACTCCATGCCATCCATGCCTTCCATGCCGTCCATGTCCATGGACGGCATGCCCATGGACATGGACATGGGCTCCACCGGTTCCATGGACATGGGCTCCATGGGCGACATGGCCGGCCACTCCATGTCCATGCACGCCGGCCACGGCGCGCTCGGCATGTGGTCCGCGCACGTCCTCGTCGCCGTCATCTGCGGCATGTGGCTCGCCGGCGGCGAACAGGCGGCCTTCCGGCTCGCCCGCACCCTGCGCAGCAGCCTCTTCACCCCGCTCCTCGTCCTCTTCCGCACGGGGGCGGCGCCCTCCGGCCCGCCGCGCATCCGCGCCGACCGGAGCCGCGCCGCGCAGCGCCTGCGGCAGCTGCTGTACGCGCACGTCCTGGCCACACGTGGTCCACCGGCCCGCGTCGCCGTCGCCTTCGGCTGACGGCGACCTTCCGCGCCGAACCACGTCACCGGGCCCGCCCGCTCCTCGGGCTGCCCGGATTCCAGGAAGGACACAGGGCGATGACCCCTGCCCGTACGCGGGTCGTGCCACGCCGGCACGCCGTCCCCGCGGTCCCGGCTGCCGAGCCGGCCTCTTGTTCGACCGTTCCCTCAGTCCATGCCGAGTCCCGCCGCGAGCACTCTCAGCCGGCGTGCCCGCTCGCCCCACGCGTGGCAGTCGGCGCATCCGCGCACATGCGCTTCGAGGGCCGCGCCGGTCACGCCCGGCGGCAGGTCCTCGCCGTCGACGCTGGCGGATATGGCGGTACGGAATTCACTGCAGTGCTGCACCCTGCCATCGTCCCCGGTGCCGCTTTTGCCCGGTGCATCACCCCCCGATCCTCCCGTGAGGGAGGCCCCCGTGCGTGACGACGAAGCCGTGACCGCCTGGGCCCTCGCCGCCCGCAGCGGTGACGCCGACGCCATCGAGCGCTTCATCCGCGCGACGCAGAGCGACGTACGCCGCTACGTCGCCCGCCTCAGCAACGACCCGCAGGGCGCGGACGACCTCGTCCAGGAGACGTACCTGCGGGCCCTGCGCTCGCTGGAGCGCTTCGAGGGGCGCTCCTCCGCCCGTACGTGGCTGCTGTCCATCGCCCGGCGCACGGTCGTCGACCGGCTGCGCTTCAACGCCGCCCGCCCCCGCCTGTCCGACACGGACGACTGGCAGTCGGCCGCCGAGCGGGCCCAGACGGCCCAGCTGCCCGGCTTCGACGAGGGCGTCGCGCTCTCGCAGCTCCTGGACCGCCTGCCCTACGAGCGCCGCGAGGCGTTCGTGCTCACCCAGATGCTCGGCCTGCCGTATGCGGAGGCGGCCGTCGTCGCGGGCTGCCCCATCGGTACGGTGCGGTCGCGCGTGGCGCGGGCCCGCGAGGCACTGATCTGCCAGCTGGAGACCGCCGAACGGGACGCCGTGCGCATACCGGTCGCGGCCTAGCCAGCACAACAGGCACCCACGCGAGCGGGGCCGGGAGGCCGGGCGTCACGCCCGGCCTCCCGGCCCCTTTCCATGAACTTTCGAGGCCCATGAACCTTCGAGGTCCATGAGCCTTCGAGGCCGTCAGCTCCCCGGCCGCACGACCTCCGCCTCCACCTGCACCGCCCCCGCCCCGCGGAACTTCAGCACGAACGGCAGCCGGTCACCGAGCTTCAGCCGCGGCGGGGCCGAGACCATGACGTCCAGGCCGTGCGGGGACATCTCCAGCGTGCCGCCGGCCGGCACCGTCGCCGACCGCACCATCTGCATGGTGCCCGCGCCCTTCTTGCCCACGGTGCGGCTGAGCATCGCGCCGCCGGCCGTCGGAGCGTCGACGCCGACGAGCTCGTCGTCCACGTCGCCGTCGTTCCGTACCCGGAAGAACGCGGCCGTGTCGTCCCGGCCGAGCGGCAGCAGCACGCGCGCGTTCTCGACCGTGACGGCCGGGGGCCGGCCCGCCGCGCCCGAGGCGGTCCACGCGCAGAGCCCGCCGAGGGTCACGGCGCACGCCAGGACGGGGACGAGCGCGGCGCGCCCGGCAGCGGTGAGTCCGGAGAAGTTCACGCGTCACCTCGCGGGGCCAGGGCGGCGCCGGGGCGCCGGCCGGTGGAAACAGAAGATGCAGACCTGCCGTGCGGACGCCGTCCCGCCGACGCCCGCGACGGCACCGGCTGCCAGCCGCGCAGCCGCAGGCTGTTCGCGACGACCAGCACCGAGCTGACGGACATCGCCGCGGCAGCGACCATCGGGCTCAGCAGCCCCACCGCCGCCAGCGGCAGCGTGACGAGGTTGTAGCCGAACGCCCAGGCGAGGTTGGCGCGCACCGTCGCAGACGTGCGCCGGGCCAGGCGGACGGCGTCCGCCAGGGCTCCCATGTCCTCGCGGACCAGCGTGACGTCCGCGGCGCCGATGGCCGCGTCCGTGCCGCCGCCCATCGCGATGCCGAGGTCCGCGCCGGCCAGAGCAGCCGTGTCGTTGACGCCGTCGCCGATGACCGCCACCCGGCGGCCCTGGGCGCGCAGCTCCCGTACGAGCTCCGCCTTCTCCTCGGGCGTCGCCCGCGCGTGGACCTCCGTGATGCCGAGCTCCGCGGCGACGGCGTGCGCCGCGCCCTCGCTGTCGCCCGTCGCGAGGACGGGCCGCAGGCCGAGGCGCTTGAGGTGGTCGACGGCGCGGTAGGAACCGGAGCGCACGGTGTCGCCGAGGACGATCACCGCTTCGGGCGTGCCGTCCACGCGGACCAGGACCGCGGTGCGCCCGTCCCGCTCGGCGTCGCGCACGGCCGAGGCCAGCGCCTCGGGGAGCGGGGCCGCTGCCGCGGTGGTGTGGCCCTTCGTGCGGGGCGCGCGCCCCGCACGCTGCGGGCGCCCGGCCACCGTGTCCGGACGTACGACCTCCACGAGCCGTCCCTCGACCCGTCCGGCGACGCCCTTGCCCGGAGTGGCTGTGAAATCAGTGACCTCCGGGAGACGCGGTGCGGGATCTGCGGCGTCCGGCGCCTCCGGGGCTTCGGCTGCCGGAGCGCCCGCTCCTGCAGCCTTCGACCGCGGCGTCTCGGCCGCCGCCGATGCCGCGGGCTCCGAAGCCGCTGCGGAGACAGCGGCCGAGGCAGCGGACGCCCTCGGCACTCCCGACTCCGCAACCCCCGGCCCCGCCGTGCCCGCCGCACCCTGCACGTACGCACAAACCGCCCGGCCCACCGGATGCTCCGACCCCTGCTCCGCCGCCGCGGCCAGCCGCAGTGCCGCAGCCTCGCCGATGCCGTCGGGCCGGGCCGTCACGCCCGTCACCGTCATCGAACCCGTCGTGAGCGTGCCGGTCTTGTCCAGCACGACCGTGTCCACGCGCCGCAGCCCCTCCAGCGCCTGCGGCCCGCTGACGAGGATGCCCAGGCCCGCGCCGCGGCCCGTGGCCGCCAGCAGGGCCGTGGGCGTGGCCAGCCCGAGCGCGCAGGGGCAGGCGACGACGAGGACGGCCACCGCGGCGGTGACGGCCGCCTGCGTCGAGGCGCCCGCGCCGAGCCAGAAGCCGAGGACCGTCACGGCGACGGCCAGCACGGCCGGCACGAAGACCCCGGCGACGGCGTCGGCCACGCGCTGCGCCTTCGCCTTGCCCGCCTGCGCCTCCTCCACCAGCTTGGCGATCCGGGCGAGCCGGGTGTCGGCGCCGACCGCCTCGGCCCGTACCTCCAGCAGCCCGCCGGAGTTGACGGCGCCACCGACGACGGACGTGCCCGGCCCGGCCTCCACGGGCGCGCTCTCGCCCGTCACCAGGGACAGGTCCAGCGCCGAACTGCCCGCGACGATGACGCCGTCGGTCGCGACGCGCTCACCGGGCCGTACGACGAAGCGGTCGCCGACGCGCAGCTGCTCGATGGGCACCCGGCGCTCCGTACCGTCCGCCGCCCGCACGAGCACGTCCTTCGCGGCGAGCGAGGCGAGGGCCCGTAGCGCGGAGCCCGTGCTGTGCCGGGCCCGGGCCTCCAGCAGCCTGCCGATCAGCACGAACAGGGGCACGCCCACGACCGCTTCGAGGTAGACGTCCGCCGTGCCGACCGTCATGGAGGGCACCAGCGTGAACGGCATCCTCATGTCCGGGCGTCCGGCGCCGCCGAAGAAGAGCGCGTAGGCGGACCAGGAGTAGGAGGCGATGACGCCGAGCGAGACGAGCGTGTCCATCGTCGCGGCGGAGTGCCGCAGCCCGCGCAGCGCACGCTCGTGGAAGGGCCACGCGCCCCAGACGGCGACCGGCGTCGCGAGGACGAAGCACAGCCACTGCCAGTTGCGGAACTGCAGGCCGGGGGCCATGGACAGCACCAGTACGGGGACGGACAGCACGGCCGTGATCAGCAGCCGGGTCAGGGCGCCCGTGGCGGCCTCGCCCTCCTTGCCTTCCTTGCCCGCCTTGTCTCCCCCGGAACCCGGCGCGGGGGCGGGCTCGGGCAGCGCCGCCGTGAAGCCGGCGCCCTCGACGACCGCCATCAGCTCGGCGGGGGTGACTTCGGCGGGGTGGGAGACGCGGGCCCGGCCCGTGGCCAGGTTGACGGTCGCGCTCACGCCGTCCAGCCTGCCGAGCTTCTTCTCCACGCGCGCCACGCAGGCGGCGCAGGTCATGCCGCCGACGATCAGTTCGGAGGTCGCCTCCGCCGACGTGGCGGCGGAGCCGGTGCCGGGCGCGGTGCCGGCCGCGGTGTCGGTCTTCATGCTCATCGCCCACCCATGCCGTGCATACCGCCCATGCCGTTCATGCCGTCCATGCCGCCCATCCCTCCGCCGGAACCCGATCCCGAGCCTGATCCCGAGCCCGATCCGGAACCCGAGCCGGATCCACCGGTGCGGTGTATCCCGGGAGCCGCCGGACCGGCGGCCGTGCCGGCGGCGTACGCGACGCCGAAGAGGGCGGCCAGGAGCAGGACGAAACCGATCAGGGTCGCGTACGGACTGCCGTAGGGACTTCCGGACGGAGTTCCGGATGGACGTCCGGATGGAGAGAGGGGGCGACGAGCGGTCATCTCCGCATCGTGGCACGCTGTGCGGCCGGTTCGGCCGCCTTCCGCCCGCTCCCGGCGCGTGAGGATTGTCCCTTGTGCCCGCGGGAACCAGAGCTCCTTGCCGGCCGACTACCTGGAGATACGGAACCCGTGTGGCAGGGCCGGGATCCGGGAGCCGTCCCCGCCGTCGTTCGCAGAGTCGTCCGCAAATTCGTGCGAACAACCCCCCGACCGGCGGGAACTCACCCCGCCGTCCGTCCGACTTCTCAGGGGTCCACGACTTCGCGAGGAGCCCTCACCGTGTCCCAGCCCGAGCCGTCCGAGCTGCCCGACCCCGTCCCCCTCTACGGGCCCGAGTACAAGCGGGACCCCTACCCGCTGTACGCGCGGATGCGGGAGGCGGGCCCGATCCACCGGGTCCTCTTCCCCAGCGGGGTCACCGCCTGGCTGGTCACCGGGCACGAGGCCGCCCAGAAGACCCTCGCCGACCCCCGGCTCGGCAAGAACCACGACCGCGGCAACGACCGCTGGCGCGCCCGCGCCTCGATCATGCCCGAGCCGCAGCACTCGCAGCTGCAGGTCCACCTCCTCCACCAGGACCCGCCCAAGCACACGGCCATGCGCCGCCTGGTGACCGACGCGTTCGCGCCGCGGCGCGTCGAGGGGATGCGGGCGCGCTTCCAGGAGATGGCCGACGCGCTCGTGGACACGATGCCGGCCGACGCGGACTCCGCCGACCTCGTGCAGTGCTTCGCCGCCCGCTTCCCCTTCCGGGTGCTCGCCGAGGTCATCGGCCTGCCGCCGCACCTGGCCCGCCGCTTCCGCCGCGAGTGGGGCAAGGTCGTCGCGCCCGTCGGGCCCACGGACCCCGGACGGCCCGCCTACGAGGCGCTGCTGCGCGAACTCCAGGGCTACATCGCCGAGGTCGTCGCCGACCGGCGCGAGGCCCCCGGCGACGGGCTGCTCAGCCGCCTGGTCACCGCCCGCGACGCGGGCGAACTGACCCCGGAGGAGCTCGACTCCATGATCTTCCAGCTGCTGGTCGCCGGCCAGGAGCCCGTCACCAACCAGATCACCACCGCCATGGTGAACCTGCTCCGCCACCCCGAGGCCCTGGCGCGGCTGCGGGACGAGCCGGAGCTCATGCCCGCCGCCGTCGAGGAACTCATGCGCATCGACAGCGCCTTCGAGCTGACCACCTGGCGCTTCCTCGCCGAGGACGCCGACCTCCACGGCACGCGCGTGCCCGCCGGCGACTCCGTGATCGTCTCGCTGTGCGCCGCCAACCGCGACCCCGAGCGCTTCCCCGACCCCGACACGCTCGACCTCGACCGGGCCCAGGGGCCCCACCTGGCCTTCGGCCACGGCATCCACTTCTGCCCCGGCGCGGCGCTCGCCCGCATCGAACTCCAGGTGGCCCTCGGCACCTTGCTCGCCCGGCTGCCCGGCCTGCGGCTCGCCGTGCCCGACGAGGAGCTCCCCTGGATCCCGGCCGTCCTCGGCCGCGGGACCTCCGCACTGCCGGTCGCCTTCGACCGGGCCGCCGCCGTCTGCCCCATGGGCCGTGGGTGAGTGCCGCATGTCCCACGCCACGCTGACCTCTCCCGTTCCCGTGACCCCCGCTGCGGCTGCTCCCGCTCCGGCCGCCGGTGCCTCCTCCGCCTCCTCCGCCTCCTCCGCCTCGTCCGTCGAGGCGCGCATCCTCCGCCTCCTCCTGCCGTACCACCGCACCACCGGCGCCGGGTCCGCGGATCCCGCGGACTTTCCCGAGCAACTTCGCCAGATACGACAGTTCACGGACGCGGGCGAGCCCGTCCTCTTCACCCTCCCCGGGTTCCCCTGCAAGTCGCCCAACCCCGCCAAGGTCCTCGGCCACCTCCCCGACGAGGGCGAGCGGCTCTCCCTCGCCTTCCTCGACCGGCTCTGCTCGCGCATCGGCGAGGTCCACGCGCCCGGCGCGCGCATCCTCATCTGCTCCGACGGGCACATCTTCGGGGATCTCATCCACGTACCGGACGAGCACATCGACGCCTACGGCGACGCGCTCCGCGACCTGATCGCGGGGGAGGGGCTCGGCCGGCTCGGCACGTTCGACCTGCGCGACGTCCACGGGGACCTCGACCACGACACCAAGCGCCGGCTCGTGACCGAGGCCTACGCGCCCTCGGTGGAGGCACTGCGGGCCCTCGTCCGCAGCGACGAGGAGACCGCGCGGCTCTACCGCGGCATCACCCGCTTCCTCGTCGAGGACACCGCGGACTTCGACGGCACGCGGTCCGCGCTGCAGCGCGAGTGCCGGATCCGCGCCTACGGGGTCATCGCGCGCAGCCGCGCCTGGGGCGACCTCATCGCCGACTGCCACCCCAGGTCCGTGCGGCTGTCCATCCACCCGCAGCGGCCGGGCGCGGAGAAGTTCGGCATCCGGCTGCTGGACGCGGCCGACGCGTGGGCCACGCCGTGGCATGCCGCCGTCCTGCGCGGGCGCGGGGGAGAGGCGCGGCTCATGCACCGGGCGGAGGCGGAGACGCGGGGGCGCCTCGTCCTCCGTGCGGGGCGCCCGAGCCACTTCGAGGAGCGGGGGTAGCGGCCGGGAGCAGCGGCAGCTGGGACCGCAGAGAGCGACCCGTCAGCCGGTCGGTGCCGGTGCCGGGGCCGGGTCGAACTGGCCGGTGCCCACGACCTTGAGCAGGGCGAGGCGTTCGGCGGTGTCGCTGCCGGCCGGCGGGGTGTACAGGATGACGCGTTGGTCGCCCTCCGGCGCGAGCAGCATCTGGCAGTCCAGGTCGACCGGGCCGATCAGCGGGTGCAGGACCTTCATGCGCGTCGCCCGGCGCACCGCGACCTCGTGCAGCTTCCACAGGCCCGCGAACTCCTCACTGGCGTCCCGCAGCCGTTCCACCAGGCGCGTCGCAGCGGGGTCGCCTGCGCGCCGCCCCACGGCCGCCCGCAGGTCGGCCACGTGCAGCCGGCTGTAGTAGTCGTGCTCGCCGGCCGGATACGCGGCGCGCTGCGCGGGGTCGGTGAACCAGCGCCACACCACGTTGCGGCCGTGCTCCGAGACCGTGCACACCCCGCCCAGCAGGGCCTCGGCCATCGCGTTCTGGGCCAGGACGTCCCCGAGGTCGCCGAGCACCTGGACCGGCGTGGCCGGGAGCCGGTCCAGCAGGTGCAGCAGCCCCGGGCCCACCTGATCGCCCGCGGTCCGGCCGGCGGGCGGGCGGCGGCCGGCCAGGAGGTGGAGGTGGTCGCGCTCGTCGGTGCTCAGGCGCAGGGCGCGGGCCAGCGCCGCGAGCATCTCCGGCGAGGGCTGAGGGCCGCGGGCCTGCTCGAGGCGGATGTAGTAGTCGGCGGACATGCCGGCGAGCTGAGCGACCTCCTCCCTGCGCAGGCCCGGGGTGCGGCGCCGGGGGCCGGCAGGCAGGCCCGCGTCCTGCGGGCGCACCCGGTCGCGGGAGCGGCGCAGGAAGTCGGCGAGTCCGGAACGGTCGATCGTCATGGTGATCATCCTGCCGGACCGCCCCCGGGCTCAACCAGGGACTGCCGATCCCAGGGTCGGCAAGGCTCTCCCGGCGTCCGCGCGGCGGCGGCACTGTTGGTCGGGCCGGAGCGCGAACGCCGCCCCGGCCGCACAGCAACTGCCGGCGGCAGCCGTAGCGATCGCAGCCACCACAGCCGCCGCCGCAACCACAGCAATCACAGGCAAGGAGCACTCCCATGGCCACCGTCACCGTCAACGGCGCCCAGGTCCACTACGAGCGAGCCGGCTCGGGCCCCGCGCTCGTCCTGGTCCACGGCACGGGATCGGCGGGGGCCGCCGTCAACTGGGGGCGGACCGCTCCCCGGTTCACCCCGCACCGCACCGTGATCACCCCCGACCTGTCGGGCACCGAAGCCACCGTCGACGACGGCGCGCCGCTCACCGCCGAAGGACTCGCCGCCCAGGTCATCGCCGTCATCGAGGACGCGGCCGACGGGCCCGTCGACCTGCTGGGCTTCTCCATGGGCGCCACCGTCTCCGCCGCCGTCGCGGCGCTCCGCCCCGACCTCGTCCGGCGGCTGATCCTGGTGGCCGGCTGGGCCCACACCGACGGCGACGAGTACCTGCGCAGCCTCTTCACCCTCTGGCAGAACCTCGGAACGAGCGACCCCGCCTCCTTCGGCCGCGCCGTCGCGATGACCGGCTTCAGCCGCGGCTTCCTCAACACCATCGGGCGCGAGCAGTTCGAGGCCCTGATCCCCAACATGCCGCCCACCGAGGGCACGCTGCGCCACATCGCCTACGACCTCCAGGTGGACATCCGCCCCCTGCTGCCGCACATCCAGGCCCCTGCCCTGGTCATCGGCTGCACCCAGGACATCACGGTCCCGGTGGAACACAGCCGCGCCCTCCACGCCGCGATCGCCGGCAGCGCCTACGCCGAGATCGACTCGGGTCACGTCGCGTTCTTCGAACAGGAGGAGGCCTTCGTCAAGCTCGTGACCGACTTCATCGAGGGCTGATCGCCATTGCGGCGGCCCGGGAATGACCACCCCCATAAGGCTGTTGTGATCTTCGACCAGCACGTGAGCAACAACAAGGGGGCTGACCATGGCGCGCGACGACGACCAGGTGCAGGGGACCGTGGCAGAGGGGTTCGAGGGCGTGCGGGAGGCGTTCGCGGCGGTGCTCGGCGAGGCGCGGGACGCGCCCGAGGCACAGCTCGTGGTGCACGTGGACGGCCGCCGGGTGGTCGACCTGTGGGGCGGTCCCGGTACCGCGGCGGACACGCTGACCGGCCTCTACTCCATCACCAAGGGCGCCGCCCACCTCGTGGCCGCGCTCCTGGTGCAGGACGGCGTCCTCGACCTCGACCGCGAAGTGGCCGCGTACTGGCCCGAGTTCTCGGCGGAGGGCAAGGGCCGGCTCACGGTGCGCGAGCTGCTCGCGCACCGTTCGGGAGTCGTCGGCGTCGACGGCGGGTTCACCACGGAGGAGCTGGCCGACGACCGGCTGACGGCCGCGCGGCTCGCCGGGCAGCGGCCCTTCTGGGGGCCGGGAACGGCGTACGGCTATCACGCCTTCGTGATCGGCGCCCTGACGGGCGAGGTCGTACGACGGGTGACCGGCCGCTCGATCCAGGAGATCTACGAAGAGCGGATCCGGGCGCCGTACGGGCTCGACTTCCACCTGGGCCTGCCCGAGGCGCTCGAAGCGCGCTATGCGGACGTGCTGCCGCTGCTGCCCACCCCGGAGGAGGCCGAGCGCCTCGCGGCCGGCGCGCCGGCCCCGGACAGTGTCAAGGGCATCGCCTTCAACCAGAACGCGACCCCGCCGACCGACCTGGTGGCCTTCGCCAACACCCGTGCCGTCCGGGCCCTGGGCCCCGCCTCGGCCGGCGGGGTCGGCACCGCGCGGGGCGTGGCGGGGATGTACGCGGCGGCGATCGGCGAGGTGGACGGGCGGGCCCCGCTGCTGAAGCCGGAGACCGTCACCGAGTTCGCCCGCGTCCACTACCGCGGAACCGACCTGGTCACCGGCAACGAGGACGTCTTCGGCCTGGGCTTCGAGGAGCTGACCGGCCGCTACCCCTTCCTCGGCCCGGACGCCTTCGGCCACAGCGGCGCCGCCGGCTCGCTCGGCTTCGCGGACCCGGACAGCGGCGTGGCCTACGCGTACACACGCCGCCGCTTCGCCTTCCCGTCGGGGTTCGGCGCGGGCCTGGAGAACCACCGGCTGGCCGAGGCCGCGGTACGGGCGGCGGCCGCAGCGCGCTAGCCGGCGGTCTGCAGTGAAGGCGCGCCTGCGGTGAGTGCGCCTGCAGCAAGCGCGCCTGCGGTCAGTGCTCCTGCGGTAAGCGGGCCTGCAGCAAGGGCTCCTGCGGCAAGTGCGCCTGTAGCAAGGACGCCTGCAGCAACCGCACCGGCTAGCGGTCCGCCGTCAGCGCCTCCGCCGGCCGCGGCAACGCCTCCGCCGGTGCCCGGTGGTCGAAGGCGATCAGGGGATCGCCCGTCAGCGGATGGTCGATGACCGCCGCCCGGACGCCGAAGACGTCCGCCAGCAACTCCGGGGTGAGGACCTCGCGCGGCGGGCCCGAGGCCACCACGTGGCCCTCGTGGAGGACGTGGAGGCGGTCGCACAGGGACGCCGCCGCGTTCAGGTCGTGCAGGGACAGCAGCGTCGTACGGCGCTGCGCCCGCAGCAGGGCCAGGAGTTCCACCTGGTGCAGGACGTCCAGGTGGTTCGTCGGCTCGTCCAGGACGAGGACATCCGGGTCCTGGGCGAGCGCCCGGGCCAGCAGCACCCGCTGCCGTTCGCCGCCCGACAGGGCGGAGAAGCGCCGCTTCTCCGCCCCGGCGAGGCCCACCCCCGCCAGGGCCGCGGCCACGATGTCCTCGTCGGCGGGGTCGTCGCCCGCGAACGCCCGCTTGTGCGGGGTGCGGCCCATGGCCACGACCGCCCGTACCGACAGCTCGAAGTCGCTGCCGCGCTCCTGGGGGAGCGCGGCCACCCGCCGTGCCGCCTCGGGGGCGGTCAGCGACCTGATGTCCGTACCGCCGACCAGCACGCGGCCGGCGTGCGGCCGCAGATAGCGGTAGACGGTGCGCAGGACCGTCGACTTGCCGCTGCCGTTGGGCCCGACGAGCCCGGCGATCTCCCCGTCCTCCGCGACGAGGTGCACTCCGGACACGATCGTCCGGCCCGACAGCGCCACGTCGAGGTCCTCGATGGCGATCCGCATCTCCCTAGCCCCTCTCCAGGCGGCGGTCCAGCAGGTACAGCAGCGTCGGGGCGCCGATCAGCGCCGTGACCACGCCCACCGGCAGCTCCTGGTCCGGCAGCGCCGTACGGGCCACCAGGTCGACCACGACGAGCAGGACGGCGCCGAACAGCGCCGCCACCGGCAGCAGCACGCGGTGCGCGCCGCCCACGACCATCCGGCACACGTGCGGCACCATCAGCCCCACGAAGCCGATGGCCCCGGAGACCGACACCAGCACGCCGGTCAGCACGCTCGTCACCACGAACAGCTCGCGCCGCAGCCGCGTGACGTCCACGCCCAGCCCGGCCGCGGTCTCGTCGCCCATCAGCACGGCGTCGAGCGCACGGGCGCGCGCGAGCAGCGCGGCCAGGCCCAGGGCCACCGCCGCCGCCGGCACGCCGAGCGTCGCCCACTGGGCGCCACCGAGCGAGCCCATCAGCCAGAACAGCACGCCGTGCGTCTGCTGGTCGTCGCCGGCCTGCAGCACGAGGTAGTGCGTGAAGCCGGACAGGAACTGCCCGATCCCCACCCCCGCCAGCACCAGCCGCAGCGGCGAGAAGCCGCCCCCGCGCCGGGCCATCGCCCACACCAGCGCGAACGACGCGAGCGCACCGGCGAACGCGGCCGCCGACAGCCCCAGCCCGAGGAGCCCGCCCGCACCCGCCCCCAGCACGATCGCCGCGACCGCGCCGAGCGAGGCCCCGCTGGAGATGCCCAGCAGGTACGGGTCGGCGAGCGGATTGCGGACGAGGGCCTGGACGGCCGTGCCGACCAGGCCCAGGCCCGCGCCCACCACGGCCGCGAGCAGCGCCCGCGGCACCCGCAGCTGCCACACGATCAGATCCCGGGTACCCGGCACCGGCTCCTGCCCGCTGATCCCGCGCGTCACCGAGGACCACACCTCGCCGAGCGGCACGTCCGAGGAGCCCAGGCACACCGACGCGGTCAGCGCGACCAGCAGGGCCGCGGCGAGCCCCGCCGCCACCCACGGCGCACGCGCCCCGGGCTCGCGCTCCTCCGCCCGTTCCGCGGTGACCGCGGCGGGCGCCCCCACCGGACCCATTTACTTGACCCGGTCCGGGTGCAGCGTGTGCGCGATCTCGCGCACGGTGTCCGCGCTGCGCACGCCGCCGATCGTGGTGCGCTCCGAGCCGATGCGCAGGAAGCGGCCTTCCTTGACGGCCGTGAGGTCCTTGGTGGCGGGGAAGTTCTTCAGGAACTCCGCGGCCTCGTCGAACGCCTTGGCGTTCGCCTCCTCGCTGCCCCGGTTGCGGACGCCCAGCTGGATCCAGTCCGGGTTCTTGGCGACGACGTCCTCCCAGCCCACGGGCTTGAAGTCGCCGTCGCAGCCGTCGAAGACGTTGCGGCCGCCGGCCATGCCGATCACGGCGTTGGCGACCTGCCGGTTGCACACGGCCATCGGCTGCTTGGTGCCCGCGTCGTAGTCGAAGAAGAAGTACGACGGGCGCTTGTCCTTCGGCACGTCCTTGAGGGCGTCCTGCACCGCGCCCGTCTTCTTCCGCATCTCCTGGACGAGCTCGGCGGCGCGCGCGGAGGTGCCGGTGACCTTGCCCAGCTCCTCGATGTCCGCCTCGACGCCAGACAGGTCCGTACGCGGCGTCTTGCTCATCGCGGCACAGGCCGTCGACTTCAGGAAGACGTGCTTGATCCCGGCGGTCCCGAACTCCTTGGCCGTCGGCGCGTCACCCATCTTGCCCATGTTCTTCATGGACGAGAAGGCGTCGACGTACAGGTCCGCGCCCGAGCCCAGCAGCTTCTCCTTGGGAATCACCGTCCTGCCCAGCACCGGCACCTTCGCCGCGCGGTCCGCGTACTGCCCCGGCATGGCGCCCTTGCCCGGCGGGAAGCCCGTGCCGGCCACCTTGTCGCCCGCGCCCAGCCACATCAGCAGCTCCAGGCTCGCGGCGTTGCTGGTGACGATCCGCTTCGGCGCCGACTCGAAGGTGGTCTTCGCACCCATGCAGTCCGTGACGCTCACCGGGAAGCCGGACCGCGCGCCGGCCGCGGCGTCGTCGGACTTCTTCGCCTCACCGCCACCGCCGCCGCAGGCCGTCGCCGACAGGGCCACAGCGGCCAGTACACCGCACCACGCACGAGGGCGCATCAGACAACTCCAGGAATTTCGGTTCGCCACGGGCCCGCCGGTGCGGGTCCGGATCAGGTAGTCGGACCGCAGGCCCGCCGGGTTCCCGCGTGTCGCGAAGAAGTGCGACGTAGGCTGCATCGAACGCCCCGCCGACGGCACGCGGCGCGCGGGCGGAGGCGGATCCGGCAGGTGAAGGAGACCGTGATGGCGGATGCGACGGATGCGACGACCGACACGACGACCGGCGCGACGGGGGATGGGACGGCGGACGTGACGGACACGACGGATGCGGCGACGGCCGCGGCCGGGCGGCCCGGCGGGCAGCCGCAGCCCCGCGACCAGCTCAAGGAGATGCCCACCGACTGGCGGCGCGCCCTCGCGATCGTCGCCCACCCCGACGACCTCGAGTACGGCGCCTCCGCCGCTGTCGCCACCTGGCTGGACGACGGGCGCGAGTGTGTCTACCTGCTGGCCAGCGTCGGCGAGGCCGGCATCGACACCCTCGCCCCCGCCGAGGCCGGGCCGCTGCGCGAGCGCGAGCAGCGGGCCAGCGCGGCCGCCGTCGGGGTGGAGACCGTCGAGTTCCTCGGCCACCCGGACGGCGTCATCGAATACGGCACGCCCCTGCGCCGCGACTTCGCCGCCGCCATCCGCCGCCACCGCCCCGAGCTCGTCCTGACGCTCAACCACCACGACACCTGGTCCTGGGGCGACTCCGTCTTCTGGAACACCCCCGACCACCGCAACGTCGGCCGGGCCGTCCTCGACGCCGTCGCCGACGCCGGCAACCGCTGGATCTTCCCCGAGCTCGCCGAGGAGGGGCTCCTGCCCTGGGACGGCGTGCGCTACGTGGCGGTCGCCGGCTCCCCGCGGCCCACCCACGCCGTCGACGCGAGCAGCGGCCTCGACCGGGCCGTCGCGTCCCTCCTGTGCCACCGCACGTACATCGAGGCGCTGACGAAGGAGGACCCGGAGACGTACTGCCGCACGTTCCTGGAGGGCAACATGCAGGGCGTCGCGTCGCGGTTCGGCGGCCGGCCGGGCGTCTCCTTCGAACTCTTCAACCGCTGACGGGAGGGACTGTGGCGCGGACCCGCAGTCCGTGCTCCCGGTCTCCCGTCCTACGCCACCGGGACCCCCGCCGTCGCCCCTTCCGCCGCACCCTCCGGGTCGGCCGTCCCGTGGTACTCCGACGCCCGTTCCAGCACCAGCACCGCCACGTCGTCCTGCAGCCGGCCGCCCGTGTGCGCGTCGAGGTCGGCGCGCAGCCTGCCCAGCAGGTCGGGCGTGGGCAGGGCGGCCCACGCGTCCAGCCGTTCCGCCAGGGGGTAGAAGCCGCCGTCGGGCGACCGGGCCTCGGTCACCCCGTCGGTGCAGGCCAGCACCCGGCAGCCGGGCGGCAGGGGGACGCGCTGGACGGTCCGGGGCGAGGCGGCCAGGTCACCGAGGCCCAGGGGCAGCCCCGCGTCGGCCGGTTCCAGTTCGCGGGCGCCGCCTTCCGCGTCGATCAGGAACGGCGCCACGTGCCCGCAGTCCACGAACGTGACCGGCACCGGGTCGCTCGCACCGGGCCGTTCGGAGCCCTCCTCGGTGCCGAAGACCAGCGCCGTGACGAACTCCTCCGCCGCCCGCATCCGGGCGTCCTCCGGCCGCCCGCCGTGCCGGCCGGGCTGCAGCCGCGCCTGGTACTCCGCGGAGCGGTGGTAGCGGTACAGCCCCTGCTCCATCGCCCGCACCGAGCTCTCCAGGTCGCGCCGGTGGTAGGCCGCCTCCCGGAAGGCGGTCAGCACCGCCGCCCCCGCGCCCAGCGTGCCCAGGCCCTTGCCGCGCACGTCACCGATCAGCACGCGCGTCCCGTACGGCGTGTCGACCACCTCGTACAGGTCGCCGCCGACGAGTGCCTCCCGCTGCGAGGACACGTAGAAGCCGTCCACGACCACACTGCGCGTCCGCAGCGGGAGCGGCCGCAGCAGCGCCCGCTGCGCGGCCTCGCCGGTGGCCCGTACGCGCTCCAGCAGGGCGTCGCCGTCGCGCCGCAGCCGGGCCACGGCGATGCTCGCGCCCACCATCAGCGCGTTGCCGACGAACGAGCCGACCCGGTTGACGGCCACCTCGCCGTCGGCCACGCCGTGGTGCGCCACCATCAGGCAGAAGTCGATGACGCCCACGAACACCGTCTGCCGGTACGTGCACAGCGCCGCGGCCGTCATCGGGGCCAGGGCCGCGAAGACGTCGAGGCGCAGGTTCGACGGTGTCATCAGGTCGACGCACACGATGCCCGCCAGGTAGGCCAGGACGAGCGCGAAGGGCAGTCTGCGCGACGACGACACCTGGCGGGACCTCCACGCCGGAACGAGGCTCATAGGGGCATTTGTTGCCATTACACCCTGGCACGGGCGCCGCCCCTCGGCCACCGATGCGATCTTGGTGCCGCCGCCTCTTGACTCAGAGTTTGCGGTATGTGCGGGCGTCGTCCGCCGCGGCGAGGACGGCGGCGAGGTCGCCGCCGGCCGACGCCGTCACCAGGCCGGTCACCGCGCCCTCCACGAACGGCGCGTCGGCGATGCGCACCTCGGCACCGCCGAAGCCCTCGGCGAGCAGCGCCTTCACCGTGAGCACCGCGCTGCCCATGTCGCAGAAGACCACCACGCCCGCACCCTGGTCCGCCGCCGCGACCGCCCGCCGCACCAGCTCGGCGCTCGTGCCCACCGAGCCGTCGGGCAGCCCGCCGGCCGGCGCGGCCGGAGCCGGGTCGCCCGTGCCGACCAGGGCCTCCGCCAGCGCGGCCGTGGAGGCGGCCACCTCGCGGCTGTGCGAGACGAGCACGATGCCGACCCGGCCCGCCGGGGCGGCCTCCTCGGTGGGAACCGGGGCTTCCTCCGCTTCCTCGGCCTCCTGCACCGGCGGCGCCGCGCACAGCTCCGGGTCGGTGGCTTCGTACAGCGCGGTCACCAGCAGCGCCGACGACGTGGCGCCCGGGTCCTGGTGGCCGATGCTGCGCTCGCCCAGATAGCTCGCCCGTCCGCGGCGGGCCTGCAGCGGGATCGTCGCCTCGGCGCCCTCGCGGGCCGCCCGCGCGGCGGCGTCCAGCGCGGCCACGACGCCCTGCGGCAGGGCGGCCACGTAGGCGTCGGCGGCCGGCTGGAGCGCGTCGACCATCGTCTTGTCGCCGGGCGCCGCGTCCCCGAGCCGCCGCACGCTCGCCACGGCCGCCCCCAGCGCCCGCCCCAGAGCCTCCGGCTCGACCACGGGATCCTCGCCGAGGATCTTGCCCATCCGCCGCAGCACGGTCCCGAACAACGGCCCGGACGCGCCGCCCACGGTGTTCGTCAGGTGCACGCCGACGGCCGTCAGCAGCGCCCCCGGCGTGGCCGGCGGCTCCGCGGCCACCGCCTCGGCGGCGGAGGTGAACCCGCGCTTGAGGTTCGCACCGTGGTCGGCGTCGCCGATGGCGGCGTCGAGTTCGGTGAGGTGCGCGGACTCCGCGACGATCACGCGCGTGGCGCGGTCGAGGAAGCGGCGGAAGAAGTCCAGGTCGAGCGGGACGGTCATGTGCGGTGGCTCCTCGTCGCAAGGACATGCAAGTACGCCGGTGCGCAGGCCTGCTGACGCATGGACACGCAGGTACGGGCCCGGTCCGCCTCAGCGTAGTGCGGGAGCCTCGTCCGTGTGATCGCCGGTCGTGCGTCAGTACCCGGGCAGAAGTGACCGGGGTGCCCGGCGCGGGTGGTGCGCGAGGGGTTCCGGGTACGGGCCGGATCTGCCATAGTGCCGCTTCCGTCCGGTCCGGTGGAGAGGTGGCCCCATGCGTCGGCTCGCTCTGTTCCTCCTGGCGGTCGTCCTGGGCGCGGGCGCCCTCGGGACCGCCCCCGCCCGAGCGGCCGCCCCGCCGAATCCGGTGATCTTCGTGCACGGGCGGAACGCCGGGACCGGGGTGTGGGGTGGGATGCAGGACGACTTCGCCGCCGCGGGGTACGGGCGGGAGCGGCTGTACGCCTGGTCGTACGACACGGGCAAGTCGTCGAACGAAGTCCTCGCCGGGGAGTTCGCCGCCTACGTCGACGGCGTGCTGGCCCGGACCGGTGCGGCGCGGGTCGACGTCGTCACGCACAGCCTGGGCGCGCTGCCCACGCGCTGGTACCTCGCGTTCGGCGGCGGGACGGCCAAGGTCGCGCACTGGGTCTCGCTCGGCGGCCCCAACCACGGGACGAGCCTGGCCTATCTGTGCGCGCTGTGGGACCAGGGCTGCAAGGACATGACGCCGAATTCCTACGTCCTGTCGCACCTCAACGCGGGCGACAAGACCCCCGGCCCCACGCGCTACGCCACGTGGTGGTCGGCGTGCGACGAGCAGATCGCGCCCGTGTCGAGCACGGCCCTCGACGGGGCGGACAACCGTCAGGCCACCGGCTGCCTCAAGCACAACGACCTGCTCACCGACGACACCGTGTCACAGCAGGTGCTGACGTTCCTTCGGTGAAGCGCGGTCCGCCCTCACGGGAGGAGAGAGGGCGGACCGCGGGTTCGCGGGGCTCCGGCGTCAGCGGATGGCCTTGATCAGCTCACCGTTCGCCGTATCGCCGCTCAGCTCCCAGAAGAAGGTGCCGCCCAGCCCCTGCCGGTTCTTGTACGCCATCTTCCCGGCGATCGTTGACGGGGTGTCGTAGCTCCACCAGTCGCTGCCGCACTTGGCGTAGGCCGTGCCCCCGACCGTGCCGTTGGCCGGGCACTTGGTCTTCAGGACCCTGTAGTCCTCGAAGCCTGCCTCGTAGGTGCCCTTGGCCGGGCCGGTCGCCGTGCCGCCCGGGGCGGACTGGGTCACGCCCGTCCAGCCGCGGCCGTAGAAGCCGAGGCCGAGGAGGAGCTTGGAGGAGGGGACGCCCAGCGACTTGAGCTTGGTGATCGTGGCGTCGGTGTCGAAGCCGGCCTTCGGGATGCCGCTGTAGGAGGTCAGCGGGGAGTGCGGGGCCGTCGGGCCCTTCGCCTCCCAGGCGCCGAAGTAGTCGTAGGTCATGGGGTTGTACCAGTCGACGTAGCGGGCGGCGCCCGCGTAGTCCACGGCGTCGATCTTGCCGCCGCTCGACGCGTCGGCGGTGATGGCGGCCGTGACCAGGTTGCGCGTGCCGAACTTCGCGCGCAGGGCGGCCATCAGCTTCACGAACCCCTCGCGGCCGCTCGTGTCACAGGTCAGGCCGCAGGCGTTGGGGTACTCCCAGTCGATGTCGATGCCGTCGAAGACGTCGGCCCAGCGCGGGTCCTTGACGAGGCCGTAACAGGACTCGGCGAACGCCGCCGGGTTCCTGGCCGCCTCGCCGAAGCCGCCCGACCAGGTCCAGCCGCCGAAGGACCAGACCACCTTGAGGTTCGGGTGCAGCTTCTTGAGCTTGCGCAGCTGGTTGAAGTTGCCGCGCAGGGCGCCGTCGTCCCAGGTGTCGGCCTTGCCGTCGACGCTGCCGGCCGCGTCGTAGGCCTTGTCGTAGTCGGCGTAGGCGTCCCCGATGGTGCACTTCCCGTTGGTGACGTTGCCGAAGGCGTAGTTGATGTGGGTGAGTTTGGCGGCCGACCCGGACGTCTCGATGTTCTTGACGTGGTAATTGCGGTCGTACACGCCCCAGTTGGTGAAGTAGCCGACCACCTTGCCGCCGACGGCGGTGTCGTCGGGATCCGCGGCGGCGGGCGACGCGGACGCCGGTCCGCCGAGGAGCGTGGTGGTGATCAGGGCCCCGGCGGCGGCGAAGGCGGCCAGGAACGTGCGGGTCGAGCGGAGGGTGAGGGGTCTGCGGGATCGTGCGGGCATGGGTTCTCCTCGGTGGGTGGGGAGAGCTCTCGGGGGGTGACCTGCACTCGTGCCTGCGTTCAGCCGCCGCAGCGATTGGCATGCACTCGCCGAGCGGTGGCAGGACCATAGAAGGACTAGACCAGTGCGGTCAATGGTTTGGACCAACCCCGTTCACGACTCCGTCAGGAGCACGTTGTCCCTGGTGCACGACTTGTCAACCCGTGACGTCCGCCCGCCGATCGGGCATACTCCAAGCCGCCACAGCCGCAGGTCATCCCGTGTCGCGACCCGGCGCGGAATCATCGGCTGGGGGATCACCGACGGCGGCGCCACACCCTTGCGCGCCCGTCGTCGCAGCGCCCTGACAGGGAGGAGAGCGCCGCCATGACCGACCACGGCCCCCAGCCGGTGGAGCGACAGCTGCCCACCGAGGAGTCCCGCGACCTGCTCGCGCTCGTACGCGACCTGGTGCAGCGGGAGATCGAGCCCGCCGCGGCCGAGGAGGAGGAAGCCGGGCGCTTCCCCCGCGAGGTCTTCCGGCTGCTGTCCGCCTCGGGCCTGCTCGCCCTCCCCTACGCCGAGGAGTTCGGTGGCGGCGACCAGCCCTACGAGGTCTACCTCCAGGTCCTGGAGGAGCTCGCGGCGGCCCGCCTCACCGTGGGCCTGGGCGTCAGCGTGCACACCCTCGCCTGCCACGCCCTCGCCGGCTTCGGCAGCAAGGAACAGCAGGCCGAGCACCTGCCCGGCATGCTCGGCGGCGGCCTCCTCGGCGCGTACTGCCTCTCCGAGCCCTCCTCCGGCTCCGACGCGGCCTCACTGCGCACCCGCGCCACCCGCGACGGCGGCACCTGGACCCTCGAGGGCACCAAGGCGTGGATCACCCACGGCGGCGTCGCGGACTTCTACACCGTCCTGGCCCGCACGGGAGGCGAGGGCGCCCACGGCATCACCGCCTTCCTCGTGCCCGGCGACGCCCCCGGCCTGTCGGCCGCACCGCCCGAGCGCAAGATGGGCATGAAGGGCTCGCCGACCGCGCAGCTGCACTTCGACGGGGTGCAGGTGCCGGACGCGCGTCGCATCGGCGAGGAGGGACAGGGCTTCACGATCGCCCTGTCCGCGCTGGACTCCGGGCGGCTGGGCATCGCCGCCTGCGCGATCGGCGTCGCCCAGGCCGCGCTGGACGAGGCGCTCGCCTTCACCGCCGGGCGGCGGCAGTTCGGCCGGCCGATCGCCGACTTCCAGGGCCTGCGCTTCATGCTCGCCGACATGGCCACCCAGATCGAGGCGGGCCGCGCGCTCTACCTCGCCGCGGCGCGGCTGCGCGACGCCGGTCTGCCGTTCTCCCGGCAGGCGGCGATGGCCAAGCTGTTCTGCACGGACGCGGCGATGCGGGTGACCGTCGACGCCGTCCAGCTCCTCGGCGGCTACGGCTACACCGCGGACTTCCCCGCCGAGCGCTACATGCGCGAGGCCAAGGTCCTGCAGATCGTCGAGGGCACCAACCAGATCCAGCGCATGGTGATCGCCCGTCACCTGGCGGGCCCCGAGAGCCGCTGAGGACCGCTGCGCCGGGCCCCGGCACGGCGACAAGCGGAACGGCAGGAAGCGGAACAACAGGAACCGGAACGGCGGGCGGGCGCCACGCGCACCGCCCGCCGGGAATCCTCGGCCGTCAGGACGGCCGGCGCATCTCCGGGACGCGGACCGGGCGGGATCCGGGGCCCCCGACGTGGGAGAACGGCTGGGTCCGCCAGTCCAGGCTCTCCGGCAGGGTGAGCAGCAGCGCCGTGTCGAACTCCTGGCCCTCCAGCGACTCGTCCACCGCGGGGGCCTCCTCCATGGCGCGGCCGGAGCCGGGGCACACGGTGAGCCCGAAGGGATTCCACGGCGAGGGGCACAGCGCGTGCTCGGGGAGCACGTCCTCGTCCGGGAGCAGGGCGATCGGGCGGGCGCAGTCCGGGCAGGTCACCCGGAACATCGTGCTGGTGTCGACCTCGTACGGCTCGTACGGGCTGCCGTCGCCGTCGTTCAGGCGTTCCAGGCTGGGCATAGTCTTTCTCCCCCTCGGATTGGCCGGCCAGGCGTCGCGGCCTCGGCCACAGCAAGCACTTCCCGCGCCGCGAGCCGGGTAATCGCCGCATCGCGGAGGACACGGGTGCATATCTGTGTTGTTCGTCACATGTCTTTGTGCGTCGGCATGCGCCCCCTTGGAGCCGTCGACTGTGCTGCTCCGGCCGGAACCCAGTAGGTTGATCCGCGTGGAGGAGCTGGACAGAGAAATCGTGGAACTGCTCGTCAAGGACGGGCGGATGAGCTACACCGACCTGGGGAAGGCCACGGGCCTGTCGACCTCGGCGGTGCACCAGCGCGTGCGCCGGCTCGAACAGCGCGGTGTCATCCGCGGCTACGCGGCGGTGGTCGACCCCGAGGCGGTCGGGCTGCCGCTCACCGCGTTCATCTCGGTGAAGCCGTTCGACCCCAGCGCTCCCGACGACATCGCGGACCGCCTCGCCGAGATCCCCGAGATCGAGGCGTGCCACAGCGTGGCCGGCGACGAGAACTACATCCTCAAGGTGCGCGTCGCCACGCCGCTGGAGCTGGAGCACCTGCTGGCGCGGATCCGGTCGCTGGCGGGGGTGTCCACGCGGACGACGATCGTGCTGTCCACGCCGTACGAGGCGAGGCCGCCGCGCGTCGGCTGACGCCACGCCCCGAGGGCTCCGAAGGCCGAGCCCCGGTTACGGGGCGGGGCGGGGCAGGGGAGAGACTGATCCCCATGACCGAGCCCCTCGCATCCCAGGACACGCCGCGCACCGTTCTGCTGCGCAACGGCGACGTGCACAGCCCCGCCGACCCGTTCGCCACGGCCATGGTCGTCGAGCGCGGCGCCGTCGCCTGGGTCGGCTCCGAAGGCGCCGCCGACTCCTTCGCCGACGGCGTCGACGAGGTGGTCGACCTCCAGGGCGCGCTCGTCACCCCCGCGTTCACGGACGCACACGTGCACACCACGGCGACCGGTCTCGCGCTCACCGGCCTCGACCTCACCGGCACCGGCTCCCTGACCGAGGCCCTCGGCAGGATCCGGGCCCACGCCGCCGCCCGCCCGGCCGACCGCGTCCTCCTCGGCCACGGCTGGGACGCCAGCGCCTGGCCCGAGCAGCGGCCCCCGGCCCGCCGCGAGCTGGACGAGGCCACCGGCGGCCGGCCGCTGTACCTCACCCGCTCCGACGTCCACTCCGCCGTCGTCACCACGGCCCTGCTCGACCTCGTCCCGGGCCTCGCCGGCCTCGGCGGGTACCACCCCGACGGGCCGCTGACGGGCGACGCCCACCACGCCGTGCGCGCCGCCGCGCACGACGCGGTCACCCCCGCGCAGCGCGCCGAGGCCCAGGCCGCCGCGCTCGACCGCGCGGTCTCCCTCGGCATCGGCTCCCTGCACGAGTGCGCCGGTCCGCAGATCTCCAGCGCCGACGACCTCACCGGGCTGCTGAGCCTGGCCGCCGGCCGGCGCGGCCCCCGCGTCGTCGGCTACTGGGCGGAGGCCATCACGTCCGCGAACGAAGCCGGCCGCATCCGTGAGCTCGGCGCGCTCGGCGCCGCCGGCGACCTCTTCGTGGACGGCTCCCTCGGCTCGCACACCGCGTGCCTCCACGAGCCCTACGCCGACCTGACCGGCGCCACCGGCACCGCCCACCTCGACGCCGCGGCCGTCGCCGCCCACGTCGCCGCGTGCACCGAGGCGGGCATCCAGGCCGGCTTCCACGCCATCGGCGACGCCGCGCTGACCGCCGTCGTGGAGGGCGTCCGCGCCGCGGCGGACAAGCTGGGCCTGGCCCGCGTCCGCGCGGCCCGGCACCGCGTCGAGCACGCCGAGATGCTCACCCCGGAGCACATCGCGGCCTTCGCCGAGTTCGCCCTCACGGCCTCCGTGCAGCCCGCCTTCGACGCCACCTGGGGCGGCGACACGGCCATGTACGCCCAGCGCCTCGGCGTCGAGCGGGCCCGCACCCTCAACCCGTACGCGGCCCTGCTGCGCGCCGGCGTCCCGCTCGCCCTCGGCTCCGACAGCCCGGTCACCCCGCTCGACCCGTGGGGCACCGTCCGCGCCGCCGCCTTCCACCGCACCCCCGGGCACCGCATCTCGGTCCGGGCCGCGTTCACCGCGCACACGCGCGGCGGCTGGCGGGCGATCGGCCGCGACGACGCCGGTGTCCTCGTGCCCGGCGCACCGGCCGACTACGCGGTCTGGCAGGCCGGCGACCTCGTGGTCCAGGTGCCGGACGATCGCGTGGCCAGCTGGTCCACCGACCCGCGCTCGGGCACCCCCGGCCTGCCCGACCTCACCCCCGGCGGCCCGCTCCCCGTCTGCCTGCGCACCGTCGTGGGCGGGCACACCGTCCACGAGCGGCCGAACGAGTGACTCCGCGCCCGGCGCGTACCGCCGAACGATGAGACGTCGGCCTGTCGCCACTTGTGATCACTCGCCGTACTGACCTGCTGATTTGGTGCATACCTCCAGGTCACGGAAGTGTTGACAGGGTGCGGGAGACGGCCGGTAGGTTCTGCGGAGTCCACCACAGGACGTCCGGCCGGTGCACTTCCACACAGTCGTCGAACGCAGCTGGGCCATGGGGGCGGTGCGCCGGGGAGCGGCCCACCGCCACTGGCAGCCAGGTTCCAGCGCACGGGGGCGAGGGAGGTGCTGCCGGGCCGGCAGGTGCGACCCGGGTGGGGCCCGGACGTTCAGTAGACAACGGCTCTAGGTCGACCCGCAGCCAGCGGGTCCCAGGTCGGCCCGAAGGACGCCGGGCCCCCATTCGCCCCACCCCTCCCCTCCCGCCCTCCGCGGCCCTCCCCGCGCACCCAGGGCGGGCACGGCGCCCCGAGCGAGGTACCGTCGGGCTCACCACCGCAAGTCAGCAGGAAGGCTCGCCCGTGCCCCCGGGTCCCGAAACCACCGCCGGAGCCGCCGCGGCATCCGCCCCCGCCGGCGAGGAGCGCCCGCCGGAGACCCCGGAGGACGCGCCCGCCCCGCAGGAGCGCCCCGGCCGCGCCGTGCGCCTCGCCCGGCTCGCGCGCCGCGAGGCCCGCCGCACCGGTGCCGCCGTGCTCGCCGGCGTCGCGCTCGCGCTGTCCTTCCCGCCGTACGACGTCTGGCCGCTGTCGGTCGTGGCCGTCGCCGCGCTGGCCCTGCTGACCCGCGGCCGCACCGCCCGCCAGGCGGCGTGGACCGGTTTCGCCTTCGCGCTGCCCTTCTTCTTCGTACTGCTGCGCTGGCTGCACGTCGTCGGCTACGACGCCGTCTTCGGCCTGTCGCTGGTCGAGGCCCTGTTCGTCGCCGTGCTCGGCGCGGCCCTCGCCCTCGTCTCGCGGCTGCCCGCTTGGCCGCTGTGGGGCGCCTGCCTGTGGGTCGCCCAGGAGCTGGCCCGCGACCGGCTGCCGTTCGGCGGCTTCCCCTGGGGCCGGCTGGCCTTCGCCAACACCGGCTCGCCCTTCACGCCCCTCGCCGCGCTCGGCGGCGCCCCGCTGGTGACCTTCGCCGTCGCCCTCTCCGGCGGCCTCCTCGCGTACGCCGCGGCCGCCCTGTGGCGGCTGCGCCGGGCGGGCACCCGCACCGTCCGCGCCGCCCTCCCGGGCGTCGAGGCGCTCGCGCTGGCCGCCGCGCTCCTGCTCGCCGGATACGCCGTGCCCGTGCCCACGAAGGCCGACGACGAGGTCAAGGTGGCCCTCGTCCAGGGCAACGTCCAGCACGCCGGCATGGACTTCCTCGGCCGCCCGATGATGATCCTCGACAACCACGCCGAGGCCACCCTCCAGCTGGCCCGCGACGTGAAGGCGGGCAAGGTCCCGCGGCCCGACCTCGTCATCTGGCCGGAGAACTCCTCCGACCTCGACCCGTTCCAGTACCCGCAGGCGTACGACCGCATCGACCAGGCCGTGAAGGCCATGGGCGTGCCGGTCCTCGTCGGCGCCCTGGTGGACCACCCGGGCCGCAGCGGCTACATCGACAACAAGGGCATCGTCTGGGACCCGAAGACCGGGCCCGGCGCCTCGTACGCCAAGCAGCACCCCGTGCCGTTCGGCGAGTACGTGCCCTTCCGGAGCGCGCTGAGCAAGGTGATCACCCGCCTCCAGCGCGTCCAGCGCGACTTCTACCCCGGCGACCACACCGGCGTGATGCAGGTCGGCCCGGCCCGGCTCGGCGACGTCATCTGCTTCGAGGTCGCCTACGACGAGATCGTCCGCGACACCGTCAAGGACGGCGCCCGCGCCCTCGTCGTGCAGACCAACAACGCCACCTACGGCCGCACCGGCCAGCCGGACCAGCAGCTGGCCATGTCGCGGCTGCGGGCCGTCGAGCACGGCCGGGCCGTCGTCACCGCCGCCACGAGCGGCATCAGCGCCGTGGTCGCCCCGGACGGCACGGTGCAGCAGCGGAGCGAGGAATTCACCCGGGACGTCATCAGCGCCACCATCCCGCTGCGCGACGGGACGACCGTCGCCGACCGTGTGGGTGCGGGGCCCGAATGGGCGCTCGCTATGGTGGGGCTTCTGTCCTGTGCGGCCGCACTCCTGATCGGCCGTCGGGTACGAATGGACGAGCGGAACAAGAGGGGCCAGCAGTGAACGACGACGGGCAGCGCAGATACGGTCCGCTCGGCACGACCTTGGTGATCATCCCGACCTACAACGAGGCGGAGAACATCAAGACCATCGTCGGCCGGGTGCGGGCGGCCGTGCCGGAGGCGCACGTCCTCGTCGCGGACGACAACAGCCCCGACGGCACCGGAAAGATCGCCGACGAGCTCGCGGCCGACGACGACCACGTCAAGGTGCTGCACCGCAAGGGCAAGGAGGGCCTCGGCGCCGCCTACCTGGCGGGCTTCCGCTGGGGCCTGGACAACGACTACGGCGTCCTGGTCGAGATGGACGCCGACGGCTCCCACCAGCCGGAGGAGCTGCCCCGCCTGCTCACCGCCCTCAAGGGCGCCGACCTGGTGCTCGGCTCGCGCTGGGTGCCCGGCGGCCGGGTGGTGAACTGGCCGAAGTCGCGCGAGATCCTCTCCCGCGGCGGCTCCACCTACTCCCGCCTGCTCCTCGACGTGCCGATCCGCGACGTCACCGGCGGCTTCCGGGCCTTCCGGCGCGAGACGCTGGAGGGCCTCGGCATGGAGGACGTGGCCTCCCAGGGCTACTGCTTCCAGGTCGACCTGGCCTGGCGCGCGGTCAAGGCCGGCTTCCACGTCGTGGAGGTCCCCATCACCTTCGTCGAGCGCGAGCTCGGCGACAGCAAGATGAGCCGCGACATCGTCGCCGAGGCCCTGTGGCGGGTCACCTCCTGGGGCGTCGGCTCCCGCGTCGGCAAGGCGCTCGGCCGCAAGTGACGCCGTAAGCGCCCCATAAGCTCCACCCCCGGGTTCCGCCGCAGGCCAGGCACACTTGAGGCATGACGTTCGGAGCACAGCAGACGATGAACGGCCGCCCGCCGCAGCGCCGGCGCGCCCGCAGGCTCATCCCTCTGGGAGTGGCCCTCTGGGCCGTCCTGGAGATCTGGCTGCTCACGCTGGTGGCCGGTGCCGCCGGCGGGCTCACCGTCTTCGCCCTGCTGGCCGGCGGCGTCGTCCTCGGCTCCTACGTGATCAAGCGGGCGGGACGGCGGGCCTGGAAGCGGCTGACGGTCTCCCTGCAGCCGGGCGGCGTGACCGCCGAGCCGGGAGCCCAGGAGACCGGCGGCAACGCCCTCACCATGCTCGGCGGCCTGCTGATCATCCTGCCGGGGCTGCTCTCCGACGTGGCCGGCCTGCTGTGCCTCTTCCCGCCCACCCGCGCCCTGCTGCGCAAGGCGGGGGAGCGGTGGCTCGACCGCCCGGCGGCCCCCGGCACCCTCGGGGACGCCTTCCGGCAGGCCCGCAGCGCCGATCTCGGCGGAATGGGTGGAATGGGCGGTCCGGGTGGCACGGGCGGCATGGGCGGGCCCGGCGGCAAGGTCGTCCAGGGCGAGGTCATCCGTGACGACGAGCCGCCGGCGCCGCGCCCCGGCGGCCCCCAGCTGCCCCGCTAGCCCGTCCGGCCCGCCGGCCTGGCCGGCCCTCCGGCCGCCGGCCTCTGGAGCGCGCCTCGCGCCGGCCGCATCGCACCGCCTGCACCGGCGCATGACAAGGGCCCGGGCCACTGCGTGAAGCAGTGGCCCGGGCCCTTGTCAATGCAATCTGCAATGGCTCCCGCCGGTCAGGCGGACTTGCGGGTGTCCCGCGGATGAACGGCAATGTTCATGGCGCCGGAGCGAAGGACCGCCAGCCGTTCGGCCAGCACCTCCTCCAGCTCCTCGCGGGTACGCCGCTCCATGAGCATGTCCCAGTGCGTACGCGCGGGCTTGCCCTTCTTCTCCTCAGGACCATCGCCGTCCACCAGGAGTGCCACGGCGCCACACGCCTTGCACTCCCACTCCGGCGGAATCTCCGCCTCTACCGAGAACGGCATCTCGAATCGATGGCCGTTCGGGCATGCGTACTCCACCGCCTGGCGCGGGGCCAGATCGATGCCGCGGTCGGTCTCGTAGCTGGTAACCACAAGTCGCGTGCCGCGGAGAGCTCGCTCACTCATGAATCGTGCCTCCCGGGCTTAGTCGCCCACAGGACAGGTGTCGCTGTCGTCGTCATCCGGTCAACGTCCGGTCGGCGGTGAAGATTCCCGTTGAGGGACATGCGTCGCCCGTCGTGCCGCCCCTTGTTGTACCCACCAACGCCCGTTTTGTCACATCTGGCAACGGATGTCACCCTGTGTTTCTGTCGCTTTAGCGTGCAGTAACGGTTCGTTCGGTGGGTCGAAGGCGTACACTACCGGCCCGCTCGATCCTGGCCTAAACCAGGTCCGGAATTTCGCGTCCGGCCGGGTGTACGGGGGCCGGAGCGGGGGCCTCCGGAAGGGCGAACAGGCGCAGGAAGAACTGCGACAGCGGGCCGATCGCCAGGGCGTAGAAGACCGTTCCCAGGCCCACCGAGCCGCCGAGCACGAACCCCGTCGCCAGCACGACCACCTCGATGCACGTGCGCACCAGCCGCACCGAGCGCCCCGTCCGGCGGTGCAGCCCCGTCATCAGCCCGTCGCGCGGGCCCGGGCCGAACCTGGCCGAGATGTACAGCCCGGTCGCCACCGCGCACAGCGCCACCGCGAAGGCCAGCAGCGGGATCCGTATCCACAGCGACCGCGGGTCGGGTACCACGCTCAGCGTCGCGTCCATGGCCAGGCCGATGACCAGCACGTTGGAGACCGTGCCCAGGCCGGGCCGCTGCCGCAGCGGGATCCACAGCAGCAGCACCAGCGCGCCGATCGCGATCGACGCCGTGCCGATCGACATCCCCGTGTGCTCCGCGACGCCCTGGTTCAGCACGTCCCACGGCGCGAGCCCCAGTCCCGCCCGCAGCTGCAGCGCCGCGCTCACCCCGTACAGCGCGAGCCCGACGTAGAGCTGCAGCAGCCGGCGGGCGAGAGACGCCCCTCCCGACGGGCCTTCCGGCGCGCTTCCCGGGCCTCCCGACGCGCCTTCCGACGACCCTTCCGACGGTCCCCCTGATGCGGACAACGGTTTCTCCTGACACTCGGCACGCGCCCCAAGGCGGCGTGGACGGTACAAGCGGCGGCCACCTGCAGTGGTGCAAGTGGCCTGCCGCATGACAGTCTGGAGAACAGGTGGACGCAAGATCCATGGCCAATCCTCGGAAGGTGGACCGATTCATATGAGTCATTGGACCTCCTCGGTGGGGGCGCAGAAGCTCGCCCGCCTCCTCGGCTCGCAGCGCGACCGCGAGGCACAGGGCGGCCGCGGCACCGTCACGCCGCTCGGCGGACGCCGCGCCCCCGCCTACCGCTCGCTCGCGGACGGCATCCGCCTGCTCGTCCTCGAAGGCCGCGTCCCCGTCGCCGCCCGGCTGCCCGCCGAGCGCGAGCTCGCCGCCGCCCTCTCCGTCAGCCGCACCACCGTCGCCGCGGCCTACGAAGCCCTGCGCAGCGAGGGCTTCCTCGAGTCCCGGCGCGGCGCCGGCAGCTGGACCGCGGTGCCCGCCGGCAACCCGCTGCCCACCCGCGCCCTGGACCCCCTGCCCCCGGAGGCCGCCGGCTCCGTCATCGACCTCGGCTGCGCCGCCCTGCCCGCCGTCGAGCCCTGGCTCGGCCGCGCCTTCCAGGGCGCGCTGGAGGAGCTCCCGCCCTACGCGGCCACCCACGGCGACTACCCCGCCGGCCTGCCCGCCCTGCGCCAGGCCGTCGCCGACCGCTACACCGCCCGCGGCGTGCCCACCATGCCCGAGCAGATCATGATCACCACGGGGGCCATGGGAGCCGTCGCCGCCATCTGCCGGCTCTTCGCCGGCCGCGGCGAGCGCGTCGCCGTCGACTCGCCCTCGTACGCCAACGTCCTCCAGCTCATGCGCGAGGCCGGCGCCCGCCTGGTGCCCGTCGCCATGGCCGACGGGCTCGGCGGCTGGGACCTGCCGGCCTGGCGCCAGGTGCTGCGCGACGCCGCCCCCCGCATGGCCTACGTCATCGGCGACTTCCACAACCCCACCGGCGCCCTCGCCACCGAGGAACAGCGCCGGCAGCTCGTCGAGGCGGCGCGCGCCGCCGGCACCCTGCTCGTCGCCGACGAGACCATGGCCGACCTCTGCCTGGAACCCGGCCTGGAACTGCCGCGTCCCGTCTGCGCCTTCGACCCCGCCGGCAACGCCGTCATCACCGTCGGCTCCGCCAGCAAGTCCTTCTGGGCCGGCCTGCGCATCGGCTGGGTGCGGGCCGCGCCCGAAGTGATCCGCAGCCTGGTCGCCGCCCGCGCCTACGCCGACCTCGGCACGCCCGTCCTCGAACAGCTCGCCGTCACCTGGCTGCTGACCACCGAGGGCTGGGACGCCGCCGTCGCCATCCGGCGGACCACGACGCGCGAGAGCCGCGACGCCCTCGTCGCGGCGGTCCGGCGCCACCTGCCCGAATGGGAGTTCGCCGTCCCGCGCGGCGGCCTCACGCTGTGGGTGCGCACCGGCGGCCTCTCCGGCTCCCGGATCGCCGAGGCGGGCGAACGGCTCGGAGTACGCGTGCCGTCGGGCCCCCGCTTCGGCGTCGACGGCGCCTTCGAGGGCTACGTCCGCCTCCCGTTCACCGTCACCGGCGCCGTCGCGGAAGAAGCGGCGTCCCGCCTGGCCGAGGCCGCCCGCCTGGTGGCGAGCGGCGCGACGGCGGCGGTCGAGGCGCCGCGGACGTACGTGGCGTGACGGGGGGCCGGGGGCCCGCCCGGTCACGCCTGACCTCGCCCGGGCCGGCAGCGTCATCCGCCACGGCGGCGGGCAACCGGCACCAACGTGCCCGGCGGTGCCGCGCCAACCTGAGGCGTGCGGGGGCCTGCCCGGGCAAGCCCGGGCTTGCCCGGGGGCGGCCGTCTGCCGGCCCGCCCCCGGCGGTGGCGACCGGGCCCGGGGTGCGCAGGGCACCGCCGGGCTGCGCCGTAGGGGCTGAGCGCCGCCGCGGCGGGATCACAGGTGCCGACACCTGTGATCCCGGATGGCGAGCAGCGTGCGGGTCGGCGGCCTTCCGCCGCCGCGACGGCGAGTTGCCGGGGACAGGATGTCGGGTGGTGCCGAGCCGGTCTGAGGTGTGTGAGGCGCCCGCCGGGCTGTGTCGTTGCGGCGGGGTTCACCGTTGCCCTTCGCCGGGTTCGGCGGCTTCTTCCGCCGCGACGGCGAGTTACCGGCGACAAGGTGATCGGCGGTGCCGAGCCGGCCTGAGTGTCGCCGTTGCGGGAGCGGGTGGCGGATCGGGCTACGTGGGTTGGACCGAGAAGGGGCCGGGTTCGCCTCCGGGGTGGGTGCCGGGGTGGCCGTCGTGGGCGTAGTTTTCCTCGGCGTGTTCGGCTTCCGTGGCCGGCCCGGGGTCGTGCGTGGGGGCTGCGCCGGACAAGCCCGGCAGCAGCGCCAGGATCGCCTGTCGTTCACGTTCGGACGTGTCCTCGTCGTACGGGTCGGGCGTCGACGGGACCTGCATCCGGTGGACCGGGCCCGAGCCGAGGCGGGCGTAGCCGCGTCCGGCCGGGGCCTCCGGCGGGGGCGTGCTCTGGGGCGGGGCGCCGAGTACGGAGCGCACCTGGTCGGCGGTGACGGCGCCGAGGACCACGCGGGCGCGCGTGTGCGTGAGCACCGGCTCGGAGAGCAGGGACGTGTTCGCCGCGTCGTCCAGGTGATCGCCCACCACGACGGTGACGTTGGCGATCCGCCCGTGCCGCAGCGGCACCTGCAGCAGCTCCTGGGGATCGGTCCGCCCCTCGCCCGCGGCGAGGTGGCTGAGCGCGGTGGGCCGGTCGACGAGGATCCACAGGGGGCGGCGGACGTCCTCGGGGGTCTGGTGGCCCTGCCGGCGGGCGTGGTTGGCCGTGAGGAGGCGCCGTTCGGTCTCGTGGGTGGCCCACTCCAGGGCGGCGAGGGCGCCGGCGGGCGAGGATTCGACGGCCAGGACGCCGTCCCGCCCGCGGAGGAAGGCGAATTCGCCGGATCCGCTGCCGTCGACGGCCACGACGTCGCCTTCCTGCAGGGCCTGCAGCGCGAGCGAGCGCAGCAGCGTGCTGGTGCCGGCGGCGGGCCGGCCGAGGACCAGCAGGTGCGGCTCGGTGGAGCGCTGGCCGGTGCGCCACAGCACCGGCGGCTCGTCGCTGCGGTCCGCGCCGTCGAGGAGGACGGGCAGGGTGCGGTGCACGGCGCCGGGGTCGGTGAAGCCCAGGACGCTCTCGCCGGGCGCGGTCACGAACCGCTGGGCGAAGATGTCGGCCGGCAGCGGCGGCAGGACGTACAGGTGGAGGCGGTTGGCCTCCTCGTCCCAGTCGAAGCGGTACTCCCGCCCGCGGCCGGCCTTCATCTGCAGCAACTGCTCGATCCTGGCCCGGGATTCCGGTTCGCCGTCGGTGAAGTAGGCCGGGTAGCGCAGCTCCAGGGAGACCAGCCGGCCGCCGTGGTCGAAGGCGTGGGACGCGAACGCCTCCTCGCGGTCGCCGTCGTACGCGTAGAGCGGTGCCGGGTCCTCCGGGACGGAGAGGTAGGGCACCAGGGCCTCGTACAGCGCCTGGAGCCGTTCGCCCTCGCCTTCGCGGGCCACGGTCTCGTGCGCGGAGCCGCGGTCGCGCCCGGCCCAGGCCGCCAGCGTCATCAGGGCGATGCCGGCGAGCGCGGGCCCGTACGGCACGAGCGCCACGATGGCGATGCAGGACCCCACCAGCAGCAGGGTGGGCCCGCGCCGGTCGCCCGGTGTCTGCGCCCACTTGCGCCACGCGCCGGCCGCCAGGGCGCGCAGTCCGCGCGCGATGACGATCAGCGGGTGGAATATGTCGGCCGCGCTGTCGGCCGCCGTGCGCGCGAGGTCCTGGCCGCGGGCGATCCGCCGGCTGCCGGTCAGGCTGCGGGGGAGCTGTCGTGGGTCCACGTCGGTCTCCTCCTGCGGACGGGGCGGCGGGGGCGGAACGGCCGCGTACGGGCGCGGAACGGGCGCGGAACGGGCGCGGCGGTCGCGCCCGGTGCCCGGCGGCCGTGCTCGTGGGGGGCGGTCAGAACTTGAGGCCGCCCAGGAGCCCGGCGAGGCTCGCGCTGCCCGCTCTGATGCTGGGGGCGATGGCGGTGCTGGAGAGGTAGAAGCCGAAGAGGGCGCAGACGATGGCGTGGCTGGCCTTCAGGCTGTCCTTGCGGAAGAACAGGAAGACGATGATGCCGAACAGCACGACGCCGGAGATGGACAGAATCATGACGTTCTCCTGAGTGGTCGAGGGGTTCACCATGAGCTCCTCAAGACTCACAGAAAGTATTAATGCGACAAAAGGACAGCGCAGTTCGATCACCGTCCGGAAGGCTTGATCGGCAAGGAGCGGATCTTCGTCCACGGATGGACAAAGAGGGGCAAACCGCCTGACCGCGGCTCCGGGCGGCATCTCGGGGAGCGAAACCGGCCACCGGCGCCGACTCCTGCGCGAGGGATTCCCAATTCACCCGAACGGGCGCGTCCGTGCCTGCCGGACACCGCGCCGCGACCGTACATAGGGTGGGAAGTACACCGACATCGCGTGCTGTCCAGGCGCCCAACCGGAGGACCGCAGACCATGACCGAGCAGACCCCCGAGACCGAGCCCGCCCACGACCCCGAGGTGCTCCAGCTCGCGGCCAAGGTCTTCGACCTGGCGCGCCACGGCGACACCGACACCCTCGCCGCCTACGTGGACGCGGGCGTGCCGGCCAACCTCACCAACGACCGTGGCGACTCCCTGGTCATGCTGGCCGCCTACCACGGCCACCTCGACGCCGTCACCGCCCTCCTGCAGCGCGGTGCGGACCCGAACCGGGCCAACGACCGCGGCCAGACGCCCCTCGCGGGCGCGGTCTTCAAGGGCGAGGACGAGGTCGTCCGCACGCTGCTGGCGCACGGCGCCGACCCGGCCGCCGGGGCTCCCTCGGCCATCGAGGCCGCGGGCGTGTTCGGCCGGCAGGACCTGCTGGAGCTCTTCCGGGGCGAGTGACCCCGGGGGCGGCCGGCCCTGCAGCGAGCGATCTGCTGGCTCAGGCGGTGTCCGTGCCGCGCCGGCGCCCCGGCCCGCCCGCACGCGGGCCCGGGCGCCCGGCGTACCCGGCACGCCGGGCTCGCGTGGCTCGCCCGGCTCGCCTGGCTCGATGACGAGGCTGGCTCGTTCGCGGTCTTCCGCAGCGGCGCGCCCCGGAGCGCAATGAGAGGCCGGTGGTTCGCGCCGGCAGCCGCCAAGCCCGCTCCGGAGGTCGCCCAGTCATGCGGATCGCCTACCTGCACTCTGGAAGCATTCCCTCCGTCTATGCCAACGGAGTGCACGTGATGCGGATGTGCGACGCGTTCACCGACGCCGGGCACGACACCGAGCTGTACGCCCTGCCCGGCACGGCCCCCGCGGAGGACGTCCACGCCTACTACGGCACCCGCAACCGCTTCCCCATTCGCACGCTCCCCCTGCCCTCGGTACCGGGGATCGGCGTCTGGCTCCGCGCCCGCCGCCTGCGCGCCGAGATCCTGCGCCACGGCGTCCCCGACCTGCTCTACGGGCGCGACCTGCACGGCCTCGTCGCCGCCTCCGGGCTCGCGCCGCTCGTCTACGAGACCCACCTCCTGTGGCACAGCAAGGCCGTCCGCGCGGCCGAACGGCTGCTCTTCCGCAGCCCCGGCCTCGCCCGCGTCGTCTTCGTCTCCCAGGCGCTCGCCGACGACTACCGCGCCGCCTTCCCCCGCCTCGGCGCCCGGCTGGGCGCCCGGCCGGGCACCGACCTCGTCACCGCCCACGACTGCGCCGACCCGGTCCCCGCGGGCGGGCCCGTGGCGGAACTCCCCGGCAGGCCGGGGGCCGTGAAGGCCGGCTACGTCGGCCACCTCTACCCCGGCCGCGGCACCGACGTCATCCTGGCCCTCGCCGGCCGTCTGCCCGACGTCGACTTCCACCTGGTCGGCGGCACCGAGCAGGACCTGGCCCACTGGCGGGGCCGCAACACCCGCACCAACGTCCACTTCCACGGCCACCTGCCGCCCGCCGCCCTGCCCCCGTACCACCGGGCCTTCGACATCGTCCTCGCCCCGTACCAGCAGCGCGTGGCCTGCGCCGGGGGCATCGGGGACATCGCCCGCTGGGTCTCCCCGATGAAGCTCTTCGAGTACATGGCGTACGGCAAGGCGATCGTCGTCTCCGACCTGCCGGTCCTCCGGGAGGTCATGGCCCACGGGCGCACCTGCCTGATGTGCCCGCCCGGCGACGTCGCGGCGTGGGCGGACGCCGTCATGGCCCTGGCCGGCGACCCGGCCCGGCGCCGGGCCCTCGGGGAGGCGGCCCGGCGGCAGCTGCTGGAGCGTCACACGTGGCGGGCGCGCGCCGACCGCGTCCTGCCGCCCGGGGGCAGGGCGGCGCCACAGGGCCCCGGGGAACCGGCGGACCTGCCCGGGGAAGGGCGGCCCTAGTGCGCGCCGTCGTCACCGGCGCGGCCGGCTTCATAGGCTCCCACCTCTGCGCGCACCTCCTGGCCGCCGGCGACAGCGTCGCCGGCATCGACGCGCTCACCGACTCCTACGACCCGGCCCTCAAAGAGCGCAACCTGCGCGGCCCGATGAGCTGCCCGGCCTTCACCTTCCACCGCGCCGACCTGCTGGACGCCGCGCTCGACCCGGTGCTCGACGGCGCGGACGTCGTCTACCACCTCGCCGCCCAGCCCGGCATCCGGCCGTCGTGGGGACGCGAGTTCGCCCTCTACGCCGACCGGAACGTCCTGGCCACCCAGGTGCTGCTGGAAGCCGTCCGGGAGCGCCCGCTGGCCAAGTTCGTCTACGCGTCCAGCTCCTCCGTCTACGGCGACGCCCGCGCCTTCCCGACCGCCGAGACCGCCTGCCCCCGGCCCGTCTCGCCCTACGGGGTGACCAAGCTCGCGGCCGAGCACCTGTGCGAGCTGTACCGCACGGCCTACGGGGTGCCCGCCGTCGCCCTGCGGCTCTTCACCGTCTACGGGCCCCGGCAGCGGCCGGACATGGCCTTCGCCCGGCTCCTGGCCGCGGCGCGGGGCGGCCCGCCGTTCCCGCTCTACGGCGACGGCGAGCAGACCCGCGACTTCACCTACGTCCGGGACGTCGTCACCGGCATGCGGGACGCGGCCCTGTCCGGCTTCACCGGCGTGGCCAACATCGGCGGCGGCTCGCCGGTGTCCATGAAACAGGCCATCGCCGCCGTGGAAAGCGTCGCCGGGCCCGTCGCCGTGGTCCCGCGGCCACCCGGGCCGGGCGACGCCCGGCACACCGGAGCCGACATCACCGTCGCCGCCCGCGCCTTCGGCTTCCGCCCGCGGACGGCACTGCACGACGGGATCGCGGCCATGGCCGGCGGCCGGGAGCGCCGGGACGGGGCGTCGTGACGGGGCCGGAGGCCGGGCCGGACGCCGGGGCGGCCCCCGGGCCGGTCCCCGGTGCGGCCCCCCGGCCCGCGGCCGGGCCCGCCGCCCTGCACACCGTCGAACCCGGCCCGTACGGCATCCCCGTCTCCCTGCGGCACGTCCTCGACGGCGCCCTCGTGGTCGTCAAGGGCGGACTGCGCCACATCGGCGCGCTGGGGACGATCCGGCGGGAGGCCGCCCGCGCCGTGGCCGCCGCCCTGCCGGCGGCCGGTGCGTCCCGGGTCTCCGCGGCGCTGGAAAACGCGCACCGCCACGCGGACACCGCGCAGATCGAGGCCGTCCGCACCGACCTGGAGACCCGGCTGCGGCCCTTCTCCCGCACCGTCCTGCACGACGTGGCCAGGGCCCTGGAACCGCAAGGAGCCCGGCTCTACCTCAGCGGGCACCTCGGGATCCGCATCATGCCGCCGCAGCGCTCGGTCGGGGCCGGGGCGGGGGGAGACGAACTGGCCGGACTCGAAGGCTTCCTGACCCCGCGCGACGCCCACGTCGACTCCTGGTTCAACACCGCCGTCAACTCCGTCAACCTCTGGATGGCCGTCGGCCCGGTCCGCAGCGGCAACGGGCTCTTGTTCCACCCCGACGCGTACCGGCGCCCCCTCCGTCACGACGGGCACACGCTCCTGCCCGGCCAGCAGATCGGCGCCCCGGTCGACATCGAGCTGGACCCCGGCGACATCCTCCTCTTCGCCGGCGACCACCTCCACGCGTCCCAGCCCAACACCACGGACGAAACCCGCTTCGTCATCACGAAGCGCCTGTGCGTAGGGGTACCGCGATACCCACCGCGGGCAACGGGCTGGGTCCCGTACGAGGACCCCCGTCTCTGGGGGACACGGTGGGAACACTGGGCGACGTGGCGGTCCCGCCTGACAGCGGGGGGCGTGAGGGATGCGCTGAGGACGGCGCGGGGGCGCGGGGGGATGTGACTTCGCGGACGGGTGGGATGCCGGGCCCGTGCGCCCCCCCGATGCCGTAGGCATCCGTTCGCGCCGTCACGGCGAGGCGTGGATGCGCGCAGTTCGGCTCTGCCCCGCCGGCCAGGCCCTACGTGGTGTCCCGTGCGATCGTCGCGCACTGCCGCAGCAGCCCCGCCCCGTGCTCCGTCAGGCTCGTTCGGTGCGTGGCCAGGGACGTTACCGCCGTTCGCAGGTTCGTCAGCAGGCGGTCGTGGCGGGTACGTACCGCCGCCGTCCCGGCGGCAGGGAGCGCAGCCTCGTCCGCCGTCCGGCGGTGGAGGAGGACGCACCGGGCCAGGACCACCGTCTGCTGGAACAGTCCGCTGAGCGGGCGCGGGTCGGGCCGCAGGGGCGTGGCCAGGGGGCCCGCCGTGTCGTCGGCCGCGGGGCGCAGGAACGGCGCCCGCACGCCTGCCACGTTGCAGCGGTTGTGCGTGCCCTCGTGGACCAGTGCCTCGGCCAGCCGGGCCGGGCCGGGCAGCCCGGAGCGGGTCGCCGAGAGCCGCCTGCGGTTGATCAGGACCGCGCCGTGGACGGTGAAGTCGGTGAATCCGTCGATCGCCATGCCGTCCAGGAGCGCCACTTGGCGGACCACGGTGCGGAGTTCGTCGAGCATCTCGGGCCACACGTCCTGAAGCAGCCGCACCGCCGCCTCCAGGGCCTCCCGGTCGGCGGTCCGCCACGGGCCGAGCGCGGCCGTGACCGGCTGCCCGTCGGCCCCGGGCCGGGACGGCAGCTGGGCCAGGGCGCGCCGCAGGCTGCGCAGCAGGTGGGGGTGGTCCGCCGGGCCGGCGAGCTCGACGGGCCACGCGGCGGGCCCGGTCGCGGTCGGGGGCGGGCGGGGGCGGGGCGGGGGTCCTCGTCGGGGATGGCGGCCGTGCGCTCCTCGACGATCGAGCGGACCCTGGCGCGGGCCTCGTCGTCGTTGAGCCGCAGGCCGGCGTAGAGGCACTGCTGGACGGCGGCCTCGCAGCCGGCGCCGAGCCCGTGCTGCCACAGCGGGACGGGCCGCTCCTCGGAGACGATGACCTCGGTGGTCATCACGAGCACCGGGGCGTCGGCGTTGACGCTGTTGTCGCCGGTCAGCAGGCCGACCTTGGCGGCGCCGTCTGGGAGGAGGTCATCATCCACCTCCCGGAGTCGGTGACCCTGGTCTCCCTGTCGGCCACCGTCTCCAACGCCGAGGAGTTCGGCGACTGGCTGGACACCGTGCGCGGCGACACCGAGGTCATCGAGCGCCTCCAGCGCAGCCGCATCTGGACGCCCGGCCGCCGTGGTCCGTCTCCTCCTCGAAGAGGTCGTACATCCGCCTGCCGGCGAGCACGTGCTCGCCGGCCGGCGGATGTACGACCTCTTCGAGGAGGAGACGGACCACGGCGGCCGCGGCGCCGCGGCCGCCGGGGGCCGGCCCCCGGCGGCCGACCGGACCCGTGCCCGCCCCTTCGCCCCCGCTCCCGCCTGCGCGCCGCGCGGCGCGAGGTCAACCCCGACCTGCTGCGCATGGCCCGCATGGAGAACAGCCGCACCATCTTGCCGCGGCGGCGCTCGCGCGGGTTGTAGGTGCGGCTGTTCTCCATGCGGGCCATGCGCAGCAGGTGGGGGTGGTCCGCCAAGTGGCGCTCCTGGACGGCATGGCGATCGACGGATTCACCGACTTCACCGTCCACGGCGCGGTCCTGATCAACCGCAGGCGGCTCTCGGCGACCCGCTCCGGGCTGCCCGGCCCGGGGCCGACGGGCAGCCGGTCACGGCCGCGCTCGGCCCGTGGCGGACCGCCGACCGGGCACGGGCTCGGCGCCGGCTAACGGGTGGGCCGGGCCGGGCAGCCCGGAGCGGGGCGCCCCGCCCCCGCCCGCCGACCAGCAGGCGCTGCAGCGCCTGCTGGTCGGCGTGCGCCGTCGTGAGGTCCGGTTCGACGTCCACGCAGTCCTCCTGCCTCGTCCCCGTAGCCACCCCCGCCCCCGGCCCGCCCCCGCCCGCCCCGGTCGCACGGAGCGGCCGACCGGACCCGTGCCCGGTCGGCCGCCGGAGTGCGGTCCGCGCAGCGCGGCCGGGCTACTCCTCGAACGGTATGTCGACCATGAGGGCGAGCTCGGGGAGCTCCTCGGCCGGGACTTCCTGGACTTCTACGATGTCCTGGGGCATTTCCGCTCCTTCGGCGGTGAGGGGTCTTGCGTTCGACGAGGCGTCGGAACACCGGCGCACCCGGCTGACATGGTGCCTGCGGGACACCGTGATCGCCATGGTGGAACGGGCCGTTCCGAGCCGCCCGCACCCGCCCGCCGACCAGCGGTTTCCGCGTATCCACGGCCGCCGTGGCTCAAAGGACGTCCTTCCCGGCGTCCGGCGCGGGCTTGCGGGCCAGCAGCGAGAACGAGAGCGGCACGGCGGGGACGCCGGCGGGCAGGTGCCACCACCCGTCGTCGCGCTCCTCCAGGAAGGGGAACATCGGCCAGGCCACGAACGGCCACTCGTGCAGGAACTCGATGGCGAGCCCCGCCTCCAGCAGCGCGTTCACTATGTCTCCCAGGGCGTGCCCCCAGGAGAACTCCCAGCCGTCCGCCTCGGCCTCCGGCACCGCCAGCGGGCTGCGGTAGCGCCAGCGCAACGGCTCGCCGGAGCCGAAGTACGGGTAGCGGACGGCGAGTTCCCGGCTGTCCGTGCGGTTGTCGAAGAGCCAGGCCGTCGGGTGGGACTCGAAGAGGTAGAACCGGCCGCCCGGCGCCGTGAACCGCGCGACGACCGCCGCCCACCGGCGCAGGTCCGGCAGCCAGCCGAGCACCCCGTGCGAGGTGTAGACGAGGTCGAAGGTCTCGTCCAAGTGCCGCGGCAGGTCGTAGACGTTGGCGCAGAGGAACCGGGCCGACGGTGCGACGTCGCGGGCCAGGGAGCGCGCCGTCGCCGTCCCCTCGGCGGAGAAGTCGACGCCGGTCACGCGCGCCCCGAGCCGGGCCCAGGAGAGGGTGTCCAGCCCGACGTGGCTCTGCAGGTGCAGCAGGGACAGGCCCGACACGTCGCCCACCTCCTCGACCTCCAGCCGGCGGATCCGCATGCCGCCGCGGCGGAAGTCGTCCAGGCCGTAGAAGGCGGAGGCGGCCTTCAGGGGCGTCCACGCCTCCCACTGCCGCCGGTTCTCCGCCATGTACGCCTCGGGGTCCATGGCCGCCCTCCCTTCCCCCGGGTCACTCCGGGCGCTCGTAGACGGAGACGTGGTACGCGCTGGACGACGTGAACGGCGCGCCCGTCCAGTCGCCCCAGCGCTCGCGCAGCCGCAGCCCCGCGAGGCGCGCCATCAGGTCCAGCTCGCCCGGCGCCGCGTACCGGAACGACACCGTCGTACGGTGCATGCCGAGGCCGTCCGGGCCCTTGTCGAGGACGACGTAGTGGGAGCGGTAGCGCTGCGCCGCCCGGTCGGTCTCCCGGAACCGCACGACGACCTCGCCGTCCCCGGTCGGCAGCACCTGGCCGCCCGTGGACCGGTCGTCCGCGAGGGCTTCGGGCACGTGCGCGTCCAGGACGAACAGGCCGCCGGGGCGCAGCCGCCGGGCCGCGCCCGCGAAGCAGTCCACCTGGGCGTCCTGGCTGGGCAGTTCGGCGAACGTGCCGCTGACGACGTAGACGAGCGCGTACGTCCCCGGAATGCCGGTATCGGCCCCATCCCCGGCCCCATCCCCGGCCCCGTCCCCGGCTCCGGCTCCGGTATCGGCTCCGGACCCGACCGCGCTGAAGTCCCCCATCGTCACCGGGATGTGCTCGCCGCCGGACTTGGCCCGCAGCTGCTCCACCATGGCCGGGGAGGCGTCGATGCCGTGGACCTCCACGCCGCGCGCCGCGAGCGGCACCGCGATCCGGCCGGTGCCGATGCCCAGCTCCAGGGCCGGCCCCGGCCCGGCCGCCGCGGCGAGCCCGGCGAGGGCCTCCACGGTGGCCGCGGTGGTGCCGGACGCGGCGAACCAGGAGTCGTAGCGGGCGGCGAAGGCGGTGTAGTCCGGCGAGCCGGATGAGGTCATGGTCGGGCCCTTTCTCGCGGTCGGCCGGCCGGCGGGCGGTCAGCCGAAGGGATGGGGGAGCGCGCCGGGCATCCGGCTGTCGTCGGCGGGCAGGGGCCGGGCACCGGGGGCGATCACCCGCACCACGTGAACGCCTTCCGCGCGGATGCCGGGGGTGTCGGTGTCGACGAGCAGCACGTCGCCGCCGGTGTGCGCGGCGAGCGCGGCAAGCCCGCCGGACGGTTCGGCCGGTTCGGCCGGCCGCCGGTCGCAGGCACTCCGTCCGTACGGCGCTCGTACCGCGTCCACGGGCCCGCCGCCGGACCCGTCCACAGGGTCGCCTGGTCGCGTCCCCGGCCCTTCCCGCCGCGGCCGGGGCGGTGTGGCGTCGCTGTGCCCGTCCGGTTGCGTTGCGGGGCCCTTCCGTCCCGGCCGGGGCGTCGTGGCGTCGCCGTGCCCATCCGTCGCCCCGTCCGTCCGGTTCTCCGGCCCGGACCGGTCCGGCCGCGCCCCGGTCGCGTCGCTCCGCCCGCCGTCAAGCGCATCCCCCGCCCCGCCACGCCCTCGCCCCGTCCAGTGCCCCAGCGCGTCGTGCCCGTGGAAGGCCCACAGGGCGTGTTCCAGGGCCGTGCGGGGTGGGGTGCGGCCGCCCCAGCCTTCCCAGGTGCGCAGGGCCACGGGGCTGGTCATGCTCCAGCGCACCATCAGGGCCTCGTAGGCGGCCCTGGCCACCGTGCCCGCGCGGTCGCCCGCCCGCGCGCAGCGGGCGCCGAAGCTCTGGCCGGGGCTGCCGGGCGGCGCCCCGCCGTGGACGCAGACCACGACGCACTCCGTGCCGGCGGGTGCGGGCAGCGTCAGGAGCGTGGCCCGCAGGCCCAGGGCGGTGAGGAGGAGCCGTACGGGCCCGGGTATCAGGTCGTCGGCGGGGACGGTGCGCGGCGGGGGCGCACCGGGCCCGTACCAGCTGCGCCGGATCAGGTCCCGTTCGAGGAGTTCGAGGGCGGCGTGAGCGGCCGCGGCCGCCCGGTCGGGCCGGGCTCCCAGGCCCGTCGAGCCCGCCCCCGACGTCGTGCCGCAGCCGGGCGGCGGGCGGTGCTGGAGGAACACCTCGCCCGCCGGGACGAGCAGTTCGGCGCCGGTGAGCGCGGAGCGGGCCGGGACCCACAGCTGGCGCACCGCACGCCCGGCCGTCCCGCCCGAGCCGTCGCCGAGCTCCGCCGGGTCCAGGGCGGGCACCCCGCGCCGCCGCCAGCCGTCGTGGTCGCCCACCCAGCGCGCCGCGCTCTCGGCGGCCCGTCCGGCCAGCACGTTGCCCATGCGCTCCAGCAACTCGCCCCGGGCACGCAGCGCGACGTCGGCGCGGTCGTCGCCGGCGGCGCTGCCGATGAGGACCCGGCCCGCGCCGCTCGCGCTCGTCCGGCCGAATTCCGGTGACCGCGCGGCCGTGCGCGCGAAGACCACGCCCGGGCCCTCGGCGAACGGGGCGAACACCTCGGGCCGCCAGCGCGGCGCACGTCCGGAGCCGTCCGGGGACGGCGCGTCTCCCGGGGCGTCCGGGTGAGGTGTGGTCATCGCCCTCGATTGGACCAAAGGCGCAGCGTCAGCACAACGGCACCCGGCGCAACCGGCGTCGCGGCAGTGAATTCCGGCCGCCCGGCGCGCCGTTGACAATTCCGTGCGATCCGGCACGGTGGCGACGGCGCACGGGCCGCCCGGCCCCGCACCGTCCCGCCACCCCGCGAGGAGGCCGCGAACACATGACAACCGACCGCGCAGTCCGCCCCGGATCCGTTCCCCGCCCGGGCCCGGGTCCCGTCCCCCGCCCCGGACCGCCGTCCCCCGCCGCCCGGCCGAAGGTCTTCGGCATCGGCCTGTCGCGCACCGGAACCCGGTCCCTGACCGTCGCCCTGCGCACGCTCGGCTTCGACGTGGCCCACTACCCGGCCGACCCGGGCACCTACGCGGCGCTCCTCGCCGGCACCGCCCGCTTCCCGCTGCTCGACCACCGCGACGGCATCACCGACATCACCGTCGTGCCGTACTACCAGGACCTGGACCGGGCCTGGCCGGGCGCCAAGTTCATCCTCACCGTCCGCGAGGAGGAGGGCTGGCTGGCCTCCTGCCGCACCCACTGGAAGCCGGCGATCGACGGCAAGGCCGGCCGGAGCGACGTCTACCCGCAGCTGCAGCGCTTCCTGCGGGCCGCCGTCTACGCGAGCCACGAGTTCGACCCCGAGCGGTTCCGTACGGTCGCGCGCCGCCACACCGCCGAGGTGCTCCGCCACTTCGCCGGCCGCCCCGGCGACCTGCTGGTCCTCGACATCACCGCCGGACAGGGCTACGAGCGGCTGGCGCCCTTCCTCGGCGTCCCCGTCCCCGGCGGACCCTTCCCGCACACCAACGCCTACGCGAGGGTCCCGGCCGAGGGCGCCGCAGCCGGCGGCACCGCCGGGCCCGCCGCGTCCGCCGGGGGTGCGCGGTGAGCGCGTCCGGCCGGATCCGGACCCTCCCCGGGGACTTCTCCCCGCCCGGCGGGCGCCCCGTCGACCTGGTCCTGCGGACGGTCGGCGAGCGCACCACCGAACTCGCCCTGCGCCTCGCCCTCGAGAACATCCGCCCGAACCGCGTCCACATCGCCGAAAACATCCGGCCGTTGTCCGCGGCCGTGGACCGGATCCTCGCCATCGACCACCACGAGGCCTCGCACGTCGTCCACTTGGACGCCGACTGCCTCGTCCTGGAGGACATGCGGCCGTTCCTGGACGCCAACGAACTGGCCTACACCGACTGCTTCGTGCACGACCGCTTCCGCGGCCGGGTCCACTGCGGCGTGCACATCACCCGGGCGGACCTGGTGCGGGGCATGCGCCGGGCGGACGTCGGAGCGTTCGCGCGGGACTGGCTGGGCCCCGTGCTGCGCCCCGAGGCCTTCCGCCGCCACCTCGCCCGCCGGGAGCTCCAGCCCGGCGTCCAGCTCAAGGGGTTCCGCATCCTCCACGACCACCTCCAGGACCACGCCGACATCTACGCCAAATACGCGCTGCGCGAGCTGCGCAGCCGCGACGAGGGCTCCCGGGCGCGCCTGGAGGCCGCCATGGCGCAGTGGGGCGACGGCCCCGACTTCACGGTCGCGCGGGAGGCGGTCCGGCACAGCCGCGAGCGCGTGCCGCACGACGTGACGCCCGATCAGCTCGCCGCCCGCATCGAAGAGCTGCCCGCCGTCGCGGCGCGCGAGACCGCGGCCCTCGGACTGCCGCCGCTGCCGCCCCCGGCCATGGCCGACGTGTACGCGGCCGCCGAGGCCTTCCCGCGCGAGGAGCGGGCCAAGGTCTTCGGGCTCGGCCTGCCCGGCACGGGGACCCGCAGCCTCACCACCGCGCTGCACGAACTGGGCTTCGACCTCGCCTCGTTCCCCTTCGGCGCGGGGGACGCTGCCGCCCTGCGCCGCGGCGACGGCCGCTTCCCCGCCCTGCGCCACTACGACGGGCTGGCCGACGTCTTCGCCCTGCCGCACCTCGCCGAGCTGGACGCCCTCCACCCCGGTGCCCGGTTCGTGCTGACCGTGCGCGACAAGGAGGGCTGGCTGCGCGCCGCCGAGCGCTTGTGGGACACCGGCTGGCCCGAGGGTGCACCCGCCGCGGAGCGGGCCGCGCAGCGCGAGGCCCGACGGCTGTTCCAGGAGCGCGTCTGCGGCGGGCACGGCTTCGACCGGGAGCGGCTGGCCCAGGTGTACGACGCCCAGGCCGCCCGCGTCCGCGCGTACTTCGCGCGCCGCCCCGGCGACCTGCTGGTCCTCGACGTCTGCGGCGGCGAGGGCTGGGAGAAGCTCGCGCCCTTCCTCGGCCGGCGGACCCCGGCCGTGCCCTTCCCGCACACCAGGACGAATCCGCTGGACCTCCTGCCCCGCTGAAGCGGTCCTGCATCCCCTAAAGGGCCACGGGCCGGAGAGTTCCGCCACGCGGCGGCCGGTGTGACGGCACCATGACCCGGTGACGAACGCCGCCGCCCCGCGCACCCCCGCCCCCGCCGCGCAGCAGGAACTCGACCTCGGCTGGGACGACCCGCACTTCCACCGCGTGGCCTCCGCGAGCCTGCGGCAGATGGCGGGCCGGCTGCCGGCGGTCCTCGGCCGGGCGGCCCGGCTGGGGTGGGCGGCGGACCGGGCGGCCACGGTGCAGATACTGGTCGCCCAGTGCGTGGCGGCCGCGGCCGCGGCGGTCGCGCTCGCCGCCACCGCGCGCGTCATGACCGGGCTCTTCGGCTCCGGCACGGCCGCCCAGCACCTGTACGCGGTGCTGCCCGCGCTCACCGTCGCCGCCGCGGCCGCCGCCGTGCGCGCCTGCGCGGACGCCACGGCCCAGTACGCCGCCCTGCGGCTGGCCCCCGAGGTCACCGCCCTGGCCGACGAGCGCATCCTGGCCGACACCCCCGAGGTCGAGCTGACCGCCTACGACCGGCCCGACTTCAACGACGCCCTGCAGGCCGCTGGCACGGGCGCCCAGGCCACCCAGGACCTGATCACCGACGCCCAGGTGCTGCTCTCCGCCGTCGCCCAGCTCATCGCCGCGGCGGTCGTGCTCACCGCCCTGCACCCCCTGCTCCTGCCCCTGCTGGTCCTCGCCGTGCTGCCCAAGGGAGCCGCCGCCGTCGCCGCGGCCCGCATCGCCCACCGCGCCGCCCACACCAGCCTCGCCGACAACCGGCTGCGCTACCTCCTGCGCCGCTTCAGCACCGAGCCGCGCACGGCCGCCGAGATCCGGGCCGGCACCATGGCCCCGTACCTGCGCCAGTGGTACGCCCACCTCACCGACCGGATCCGCACCCGGCACCGCGCCGCCGCCCCCCGCGTGCTGCTGGTGACCCTCTGCGGCGCGGCCGGATCCGGCACCATGCTCGCCCTCACCTGGCTGACCGTCGGCGCGCTCGTCCTCGGCGGCGCCATGGGCCTGGCGGTCGCCGCCACCGCGGTCGTCGCCGTACGGGCCTCCACGGCCGCGCTGACCTCCCTGGTCATGGCGGGGGCCCGGCTCTTCCGCACCTCGCTCTACCTCCAGGACTGGCAGGCGTTCCTGGACCTGGCCGAGGAGCTCAGGGCCGTACGCGGCCCGCTGCGGCTCGGAGCCGGCGGCCCCCGGGAGATCCGCGCCCACGACGTCTCCTACCGTCACCCCGGCGCCCCGCCCGGAAGGCCCGCCCTCGACGGCGTCAGCGTCACCCTGCGCTCGGGCGAACTCGTCGCGCTGGTCGGGGAGAACGGCTCCGGGAAGACCACCCTCTCCCGGCTGCTGACGGGGCTGTACCTGCCCACAGCCGGACGGGTCACCTGGGACGGCACCGACCTCGCCGAGACCGACCCCCACGACGTCTGGTCGCGGGTCGGGCTGGTCCCGCAGGACTACACGCGCTGGCCGATGGCGGCCCGCGAGAACATCACCCTGGGCCAGCCCCGCGGCGGCGACGACCTGGTGCACGCCGCGGCCCGCGCCGCGGGCGCCGACAGCGTCCTCGACGGCCTCCCGGGCGGCCTGGACGCCCTCCTCGCCAAGTCGTTCTGGGGCGGCCACGACCTCTCCGGCGGCCAGTGGCAGCGCTTCGCCGTGGCGCGCGCCTTCTACCGCGAGGCCGCCGTCCTCGTCCTCGACGAACCCACGTCCGCGATGGACCCGCGCGCCGAGCACACCGTCATCAGCCGCTTCAAGGAGCTCGCCGCGGGACGCGCCGCCGTGTTCGTCACGCACAATCTGACCAACACCCGCATCGCCGACCGCATCGTCGTCCTCGCCGCGGGCCGCGTCGTGGAGGAGGGCACCTTCGAGGAACTCGCCGTCGGGGGAGGACTCTTCGCAGAGCTGTACAAACTGTCCCAGGACCGGTGACGCGGCGCGGGGCCGGGAGGTCGCGGCAACGCCGGGTTCTTAGAACCCTCTTACCTCCGTTCGTTATCAACTCCCCATGCACCTCTTCACCTCCTGCCGCACCGCCCGCGCCGCCGCCGTCGTGCTGGCGGCCGCCCTCCCGTGCATCACCCTCGCCGAGCCCGCCCACGCCGCCGCGCCCGCGCAGACGGTCCGCGTCCACGGCCAGTCCGTCGACATCCCCGTCCGCGGCGGCACCGCCACCGTCGACACCGCCACCCTGCGCGTCACCGCCCGCACGGCCGCGGGCGGCACCGTGGAGCTCTCCGCACCGGCCGCGACCGCCCCCGGCGCCCCGGGCGCCGTCACCGCCACCGCGGACGGCGCCCGCTGGACGTACCCCGGCACCGGCCTGGAGGTCACCGCCCGCGCCGACAAGGGCCGGCTTCTCGTCACCGTCCGCTCCACCGGCGCCGCCGACCGCACCCTGAAGTGGCCCGTCACGGGCGCCGGTTCCGCCTCCGCCGCGCTGCAGCTGCCGCGCGGCGAAGGGCTGTCGATCCCCGCCCGGGACGCCTTCTGGAACTCTCCCGCGGCCGGGCTCGCCGGCAGCGAGACCCCCATGGACTCCGGCCTCTCGCTGCCCCTGTGGGGCTGGTCCGCGGGCCGGACCGGCGTCAGCTACCTCGTGCCCACCGACATCGGCACCACGCTCGGCGTGACCTCCGAGCAGGGCACGCTGCGCGCCACCGCCGCCCACGCGTTCTCCCGCGGCGAGGACACCACCGACTACACCGTCGCCTTCAGCCTGACCGACGGCTCCCCGGTCGCCCCCGCCCTCGACTACCGCGCCTGGCTGAAGGAGCACGGGCAGCTCAGCAGCCTCAAGCGCAAGATCGCGGCCGTCCCCGCGAACGAGAAGCTCCTCGGCGCCTTCCACGCCTACACCTGGGGCCCGGCCCGCACCGCCGACGGCGTCCGCAAGCTGCGCGCGCTCGGCGTGGACCGCATGTGGCTCGGCTACGACGCCGACGACCAGCCCATGACCCCGGCCGCCGTCAAGGCCGCCAAGGAGGCCGGCTACCTCGTCGGCCCCTACGACTCCTTCGCCAACGGCCAGGACCCGCAGAAGTCCGACGCGCCCACCTCCGTCTGGCCGGACAAGGTCTACCCCGACTTCTGCGTCCAGCGGGCCGACGGCTCGCCCGAGCCCGGCTTCCACGACCGCGGCTGCTACCTCAGCACCGAGGCGTTCGAGAAGGCCGAGCCCACCCGCCACTACCTCGCCGACCGCACCCGCAAGATGACCGCCAACGGAGCCGACAGCTACTTCCTCGACGTCGACGCGGCCGGCGAGCTCTTCCGCGACCACAGCGCGGCCCACCCCCAGACCAAGGCCCGCGACCGCGCCAACCGCCTCGCCCGCATGAAGCGCCTCGCCGACGGCGACCGCCTCGCCCTCGGCTCGGAGTCCGCGGGCGCCTGGGCCAACGAGGTGCTCTCGTACGACCACGGCTCCGGCACCCCCGTCCACGACGGCCTGTGGGCGGCCCAGCGCGACAAGGAGAAGTGGGGCGGCTACACCCCCGCAAAGGCGCCCGGCATCTTCTTCAAGCCCGCCGAGCTCCCGGCCGACGTCGCCAAGGCCATGTACGACCCCGCCTACCGCGTCCCGCTGTACGAGACGGCCCTCCACGATTCCCTCGTCAACGTCGAGCGCTGGGAGCTGTCCTACGACAAGCTGCCGAAGCAGAAGACGGACCGCGCCCTGCTGGCGATGCTCTACAACACCCCGCTCAACTTCGTCATCGGCGGCGACTCCCTGGAGAAGCAGGGAAGCGAGCTCGCCGCCCTGCAGAAGTACTTCTCACCCCTGCACAAGGCGGCCGGCACCGAGCCCATGACGGACTTCCGCACCCTCACCGGCGACCGCACCGTCCAGCGCACCGCCTTCGGCGACGGCACCCTCACCGTCACCGCCAACTTCGGCACGAAGGCGTACGAGGGCCTGCCCGGCGGCTGCGTCGACGCCAAGCTGAAGGGTGACAAGAAGCCGCGGCGCCTCTGCCCCGCCACCGTGAACGTCAACCCGTAGCACCGAGGGCCAGCACGGCCTCCACCGTGTCGGCCTCCTCCGCCCGCTTGTCCTCCCGGTACCGCACCACGCGCGCGAACCGCAGCGTCACCCCCGCCGGGTACCGGGAGGACCGCTGGAGACCGTCGAAGGCGACCTCCACCACCAGCTCCGGCCGTACGGTCACCACGAAGCCGTCGTCGCTGACGGCCAGTCCCTGCAGCCGCTCCGTCTGCCACGCCAGCATCGCGTCCGTCATGCCCTTGAACGTCTTGCCCAGCATCGCGAACGAGCCGTCCGGCCGCCGCGCCCCCAGGTGAAGGTTCGACAGCTTCCCCGTGCGCCGCCCGTGACCCCACTCCACCGCCAGCACCACCAGGTCCAGCGTGTGCACCGGCTTCACCTTCAGCCACGCGGCACCCCGGCGGCCCGCCGTGTACGGCGCGTTCAGCGCCTTGACGACCACGCCCTCGTGGCCGCGCCGCAGCACCGCCTCCGCGAAGTCCCGCGCCGCGGCGCGCGCTCCGGCCTCCGCCGGGTCCGCGACCACCAGGCGCCGCACCCGCATCGGCCCCGGCACCACCCGCGCCAGCTCCGCGTGGCGCTCCGCCACCGGCAGCGCCAGCAGATCGCGGCCGTCCACGGCCAGCAGGTCGAAGAACACCGGGGACAGGGGCACCGTCACCGCGGCCCCGGCCACGTCCAGCCGCGAACCCACCCGGCCCGCCGTCTCCTGGAACGGGCGCGGCCGCCCCTCCGCGTCCAGGGCGATCACCTCGCCGTCCAGCACCGCGGAGGACACCGGCAGCTCCCGCGCCACGCGGCACAGCTCGGGGAGCCGCTCGGTGATCTCCTCCAGCTTGCGCGTCCAGATCCGCACCTCGTCGCCCGCGCGGTGCACCTGCACCCGGATCCCGTCGAGCTTCTCCTCGACGGCGCACGGCCCGAGCCGGTCCAGCGCCTCCTCGACGTCCTTGGCGGTGTGCGCCAGCATCGGCAGCACCGGCCGGCCCACCTCCAGCCGGAAGTCCGCCAGCGCCGCCGGGCCCCGGGCCAGCAGCTCGCGCGCGACCGCCGCCAGGGAGCCGCCCAGCATCACGGCGCGGCGCACCTCCGCGGGGTCCGCGCCGGCGGCGGCCGCGAGCCCTTCGGCCGCGAGCGCGTCGAGGGCGCCCTGCCGCAGCTCCCCGCCGAGCAGCCCCCGCAGGAAGTGCTGCTCCTGTTCCGTGGCCGCGCCCATCAGCGCGTCCACGCGGCGCTTGCGTTCGGCCTGCGCGCCCTTGCCGGCCACGGCGGCGATCCCGTCGACCGCCCGGTCCACCTCCGCGACGGTCAGCGTGGGCGCGCCCGCCGGGGCCGGGGAGGAGCGCAGCACGCTCCAGCCGATGCCGACCCTGCCCTGCGGCAGCCGCCCCGACAGATAGGTCAGGGCGACGGGTGCCTCCCGCGGGTCCGCGCCGCGGAAGAGGCCGGCCAGCAGGGCGGTCTTCTCCGACCGCGCGGAGGTCGCGGCCACCTCGGCGGACACGCGGGCGACATCGGCCAGGAGCATGCCTTCATCGTGCAACGGGTGTGCCCGTTGCGCAGTCCGGCTCAGCCCTGCTGCCGCGCCCAGAACCCGCAGTGGTGCTCCTCGCTCAGGCGGACCTGCCGGATGCCGTCCGCGCCCGGCGCGAGGGACTGCGTCAGTCCCCGCTCGTGGAGAGCGGGCCAGTGCGGGGCGCCGTGCGCGTTCGGGTCGCCCGTGCGGGCGAAGTGCGTCCAGTAGTCGACCATCCGGTCCGACAGGACGCGCTGCTCGCTGTTCAGGGGCGGCCGGGTCTGGAAGGAGGTGAACAGGTAGGGCAGTTCGAAGGCGTGCGAGGCTCCGTAGGGGAAGCCGGGCACCACCGGCAGGCCGTCCAGGACGGGCGCGTCACGGTCGGCGAACTCGTAGGCGTACGTCGGCACCCGCCCGGCCAGCGCGCGGTCGGCCCGCACCGCCGAGCAGACGAACGTGGTGTCGGTGAGCACCGCGGACCAGGCCAGCGCCGGCGAGGCGTAGCGCGACAGCGGGTACTCCGCCTCGACGGCACCCGCGGCGGAGCCGAAGGAGTCCGTCAGGCGGGCCCGGTAGTCCCGCTCGTCCCGCAGGGGGAACTGCTGCAGGGTCAGGCCGACGAACAGCCGCATCTCGTCGAGGTTCGTGCCCTGGATCACCGGCACCCGGTGGAAGCGGCCTGCGGTGAGGGCCTTCCCCGGCTCCGCGGGCAGCAGGGCGTTGCCGTAGACCGGCTTGCTGAACGCCTGCGCCAGCTCGGGCGTCGCCAGCTTCTCCGCGCTCAGCCCGCGCAGGCAGTCCAGCGCCCCGGCCCCCTGCGGGCAGCCGAGCTGCCCGGCCGCGGCGGTACCCGCGTCCTGGAGGGTCCGCTGCGATACGGAGAACCCGGCCCCGGGCGTGCCCGGGGCGACGGTGCCGCGGGGGAAGGACGTCATGCACGACCCGCTCTGCAGGATCGCCTTGTGGAAGAGGCCGGCCGCGGTGGGCGAGGTGAGCTGGGCGCAGGTGCTGATGGCCCCGGCCGACTCGCCGAACAGGGTCACGTTGTGCGGGTCGCCCCCGAAGCGGGCGGCGTTGGCCCGCACCCAGCGCAGGGCGGCCTGCTGGTCGGCGAGGCCGAAGGCAGGCGCGTTCCCGAGCTCGGGGTGGCCGAAGAAGCCGAGGGCGCCCAGCCGGTAGTTGAGCGTGACGACGACGGCGTCGCCGCGCGTGGCCATGCGTCCGGTGTCGTACTCGCTGCCGGTGCCGCCGACGAACCCGCCGCCGTGCACCCACACCATGACGGGCCTGCCGTGGCCGGGCGCGCGGCCCGTCGGCGTGGTGACGTTGAGGTACAGGCAGTCCTCGGAGCCGGTCGCGGGCCCGGTGCCGAAGATCGGCGTCTGCAGGCACTGGGAGCCGGGCTTCCCCGCGTCCCGTACGCCCTTCCAGGGCTCGGCCGGCTGCGGGGCGCGCCAGCGCAGCGGGCCGGTCGGCGGCGCGGCGAAGGGGATGCCCTCGTACGTGGCGTACGTGCCGTGCGCTCTGCCGCGCACCTGGCCGTGGTCCGTGCCGACGACGGGCCGGTCCGGCGTGCCGGGTTCCTGACCCGGCGGTGCGGCGGCGGCCACGGAGGTGACGGACATCAGGGCCAGGAGCAGGGCGAGGAGAGCCCCGCCCCGGCGGCGGGGGAGCCGGACATGCTGCATGCGTATGTCCTTTCGGCAGGCGGGCGCGCGGTCGGCCCGGGCACCCCGGGTAGTACCCATCCCGGACCAGGGGTATCTCCGTCGCCCACCATTACCTGGCGTCACGTCATGGCCGTGGCCCGACGACCTCCGTTCCCTCGGCCACGGTGATGGCCGCCGCGGGACAGGAGTCCGCCGCGTCCAGCACCGTCTCATCGGGCTCCGTCGCCCCTCTCAAGGGCCGGGAGCGTTCGCCGTCCAGCGCGAACTGCCCCGGTGCCAGGGCCGCGCAGATCCCCGAGCCGATGCACGCGCCGCGGTCCACCGTCACCCGCCACGCCGCCGTGCCGTCCGCCGCGGCCTCCGCCGGGTCCGTCACCGGGCTCACCACCCCACCGGCATCGAGCGCGGCCCGCGGACCAGCATTCCCGTCTTCCAGACGATGTCGCCGGCCGGCCGGAGCCCGGGCAGCCGCAGGATCAGCGCCCGCAGCGCCTCCTGGAGCTCCAGCCGGGCCAGCGGGGCACCGAGGCAGTGGTGCACGCCGTGGCCGAAGCCCAGGTGCTGGTTGGCCTCCCGGCCGATGTCGAAGGTCTCGGGGTCGCCGAACCGCCGGGCGTCCCGGTTGGCCGCGCCGACGGCCACCAGGACGGCGTCGCCCTTGCGCACGAGCGTGCCGCCCACCTCGGTGTCCTCCAGTGCGTAGCGGGCGAACGACGCCCCCGCGCCCAGCGGGACGAAGCGCATCAGCTCCTCGACGGCGCCCGGCAGCAGGGCCGGGTCGGCGTGCAGCCGCTCCAGCGCTCCGGGGTGGTCGAAGAGGGTGAGCACGAAGTTGGGAACCTGCGTCGCGGTGGTCTCGTGGCCGGCGACGAGGATGCCCACGCACAGGTCGATCAGCTCGCTCTCGGAGAGCCGGTCGCCCACGTCGCGCGCCTCGATCAGGGCGGTCATCAGATCGTCGGCGGGGCGGGCGCGGTGCTCCTCGACGAGCCCGGCCATGTAGGCCCGCAGCTCGTCCCGGTTCACCGTCTTCTCCTCGGCGGTCAGCGAACTGGTCGACAGCGCGGCGTCGCTCCACTTGCGGAAGCGCGGGCGGTCCTCCTCCGGCACCCCGAGCAGTCGGCAGATCACGGCGACGGGGATCGGCAGCGCGTAGTCCTCCACCAGGTCGGCGGGCGGGCCCGCGGCAACCATCGCGTCCACCAGGCTCTCGGCGAGCGCGCGCACGCCCGGGCGCAGCTTCTCCACCCGCGGGGTGGTGAACGCCTTCGTCACCAGGGTCCGCAGCCGGGTGTGGTCGGGCGGGTCCATGCTCAGCAGACCGGTGTCGCGCGGCCCGTCGCCCCGGCGCGGCTCGTCGTGGTGGACGCTCTCGGCCCGGCTGAACCGCCGGTCGCCCAGGACGAGCCGGGCGTCGGCGTAGCGGGTGACGAGCCAGGCGGGCTCGCCGTACTCCATGCGGACGCGCAGCAGCCCCTCGCCGCGGCGCGCCTGTGCGTACTTCCCGGACAGGGCCAGTCCGGCGGGGTCGTTGAAGGGGTAGGCAGTGGGCTCGTCGTGGGTGATGGACATCCGCGCGCCTCTTTCCTGAGTGTCCCTGCTTGAGGCAAGCGTCGGCAGAGATGGGTGCCTCAGTCAACAAGGCGTCACTCTTGCGCGGCCCGGGTCCGGTCCGCCTGCTCCCGCGCCGCCCGGGTCCGGCCCGCGCTGTCGCTGATGCGGATCAGCAGCGCCACCATCAGCCAGTTGGCGACGAGCGAGGAGCCGCTCTTGGCGAGGAACGGCAGCGCCTTGCCGGTCAGCGGGATCAGGCCCATCACCCCGCCCGCCACGACGAAGACCTGCAGGGCCAGGGCCGCCGCGAGCCCGACGGCCAGCAGCTTCCCGAAGGGGTCGCGCGCGGCCACCGCGGTGCTCAGGCCGCGCTGGGCGAGCAGCGCGTAGAGCACGAGGACGACCATCGTGCCGGCCAGGCCCAACTCCTCGCCGACCGTGGTGAGGATGAAGTCGCTGCGGCCTGCGAAGCCGATCAGCTCGGGGTGGCCCTGACCGAGCCCGGTGCCGGTGATCCCGCCGCTGCCGAAGCCGAACAGGGCCTTCGCGAGCTGGTCCGATCCCGCCTGCTGGCTGTGCAGCGCCTCGAACGGGTGCTGCCAGGCGTCGATCCGGCCCTTGACGTGCGGCTCCGCCGAGCCGACCACGACGGCGCCCGCCGATGCCATGAGCAGGCCGCACAGCACCCAGCTGAACCGCTCGGTGGCCGCGTACAGCATCACCACGAACAGCCCGAAGAAGATCAGCGAGGTGCCCAGGTCCCGCTCGAGGACCAGGACCAGCAGGCTCAGCACCCACACCGTCAGGATCGGCGCGAGCTGCCGGCCCGGCGGCAGCCGCACGCCCAGCACCTTGCGGCCGGTGAGGGCCAGCGCGTTCCGGTGGATGACCAGGTAGCCCGCGAAGAACACCGTGATCATGGTCTTGACGAACTCGCCCGGCTGGAACGACAGCGAACCGAGGTAGATCCACCGCTTGGCGCCGTAGGTGTCGTCGGGGAAGAACGCCGGGGCCATCAGCAGCACCAGCGCCACGGCCATCGTCAGGTAGATGTACCGCTGGAGCCGGCGGTGGTCCTTGAGCGCGACCAGCACGCCCACGCACAGGCCCACGCCGATGACCGTCCACATCAGCTGGTTGGAGGCCGTCGGGTCCGAGGAGTAGCGCTCGCCGTAGGAGAAGTCCAGCCGGTACAGCAGCACCAGGCCGATCCCGGACAGCAGGACGGCCAGGGGGAGGATCAGCGGATCGGCGTACGGGGCCCAGCGGCGCGCGGCCAGGTGCGGCACCAGCGCCAGGCAGGCCATCGCGCCCGCGAACCCGGCGAATCCGCCGGGTATCCGGCCGGTCGTCGCCAGGCCGGTGTACGCGTAGCCGGAACAGCTGATCAGGACGGCCAGGCCGAGCAGCAGCGCCTCCCGGTTGCGCCGTACCGCGGCGGACGGGTCCCGCGCCTGCGCACGGTGCTCGTCACGGCCAGAGAGGTGCACGGAATCCACGGTCACACCGATCACTATCGTCGGCCCCGCCTGAAGGAATCCTGAGATTCCTGAGCGAACCTTCAGGAATCGGGCTTTCCGGAATCAAGTGGTCCGGAATCAAGCTCTCCGGAACCGGGCCGTCCGGGCGGTGCGCCCCCGGGCAGCGGGAACCACGCCACCAGACGGGCCCCCTTCCTGCCCGGCGCCACGTCGAGGCCCCCGCCGTGAGCGCGCGCGATCTCCCGGGCGATGGCCAGCCCCAGCCCGCTGCCGCCGCTCTCCCTGGCCCGCGCGGCGTCCAGCCGGACGAAGCGCTCGAAGACGCGCTCGCGCTCCTCCTCCGGGATCCCCGGCCCATCGTCGGCCACCTCCAGCACCGCCCGCCCCGCGGCCCCGTCGAGCGACGCCGTGATCACCACGCGCGAGGCGGCGTGCCGCAGCGCGTTGTCGACCAGGTTCGCCAGCAGGCGCTCCAGCTGCCCCGTCCGGCCGCGCAACGGCACCGGAGCCGCGGCGCGCACCACCAGCGGCACCCGGGGAGCCGGGCGGCGGGCCGCCTCCTCGGCCGCCAGCAGCGCGAGGTCCGCGGGCTCCCCGGCCGCCATCGGCGCCCGCGCGTCGAAGCGGGCCAGGAGCAGCAGGTCCGCCGCCACGTGCTGCAGCCGCACGGTGTCCTCCAGCGCGGCCCGCACGGCCTCGGGCGACGGCCCGCCGGGCGCGGCCAGCGCCACCTCCAGCCGGGAGCGCACCGCGGCCACGGGGTTGCGCAGCTCGTGCGAGGCGTCGGCGACGAACTGCCGCTGCCGGCCCACCGCGAGCTCCAGCCGGTCCAGCGTGGCGTTGACCGTACGGGCCAGCTGCGCCACCTCGTCGCCGGCCGCCGGCACCGGTACCCGCCGGTCCAGCGCGCTCGCGGTGACGGCCGCCAGCTCCGTACGGATCGTGGTCACCGGCCGCAGCGCCGCCCCCGTCACCGCCCAGGCGATGGCCGCGGCCAGGCCGATCAGCGGCGGGGCGCCCGCGAGGAGGCCGATCGCGATCGCGTGCGTGGCGCCGTCGACGTCGTTGAGCACCGTCAGCGCGTAGACGTACCGCTCGTGCCGCTCCCCGTCCGGCCCCGGCGGCGCCGCGGCCCGCACCACCACGACGTCGCCGCGGTCGCCGCCCTTCGCCGGGCCGCCGGACAGGATGCGGTGCGCCGCGTCGTGCCCGGCCTCCGGGCGCAGCGGGGCGACTTCCCGCGCGAGGGCCTCCGCCGACGGCCGCGTGGTGGCGACCACCGCCCCGTGCGCGTCGAGGACGAGCACGACGTCCACGCCCGTGCGGGGCGAGGCCAGCAGCGAGGGCAGCTCCCCGGCGTCCGCCTGCGCGGCCACCTCGCGGGCGGCCAGCTCGGTGCGGCCGGTCGTGGTGTCCAGCAGGTTGGCGCGCAGCACCGTGTACAGCCAGGTGCCGCCCACGCCGAGCACCACGGCCATCGCCAGGGCCGCCGCGGCCGCGCACCTGCCCCGCAGCGTGCGCGGCAGCCTCGGCCGGCGCGCAGCGGTCACGGGCCGCCGCCGTCCGCGGCGATGCGGTAGCCGGTGCCGTGCACGGTCACGATCGTGCGCCGGCCGAACGGCGCGTCGATCTTCCTGCGCAGCGAGGAGACGTACACCTCCACGATGTTCGGGTCGGTGTCGCCGGGGAAGTCCCAGACCTCGTCGAGGATGTCGCGCTTGGCCACCGCCTGCCCGGCGTTCGCCATCAGGTACCGCAGGACGGTCAGCTCGCGCGCGGTCAGCTCGATCTCCACGTCGCCACGCAGGCAGCGCCGCGCCGCGGGGTCCAGCACCAGGTCCCCGGCGCGCAGCGGGGGAGTGCCCCCGCCGCCCCGGCGGCGGCCCAGCGCGCGCAGCCGGGCGAGGAGCACCACGAACGAGAACGGCTTCGACAGGTAGTCGTCGGCCCCCGCGTCCAGCCCCTCCGCCTCGTCGTACTCGCCGTCCTTGGCGGTCAGCATCAGCACCGGCGTCCACTGGCCGAGCCCGCGCAGCCGCCGGCAGATCTCGTAGCCGCTCGGGCCCGGCAGCATCACGTCGAGCACGATCACGTCGTACACGCCGGTGAGCGCCGCCTCCAGGCCGCGGTGGCCGTCGTGGACGGCGTCCACCAGATGGCCCTCGGCGGCCAGCCCCTGCCGCAGGGAATCGGCCAGCCTCGTCTCGTCCTCGACTATCAGAATGCGCACGCCCCAAGCGTCACATATGCCACCAGAAGCACTTGCGGCGTGCCCTGCCGGGCTCGCGCGTGATGTCCCGCACACTCGAAGACATGGCCGTAACCGCCTGATGACCGCCGGGTTGACCCGGGGGATAGCACGCAGCAACGCACCCCGCCACAGGACGGAGCAGTGGTACATCCATGAGCAAACGCCAGAAGGGCCGCAGGCACCGCAGGGTCAACCGCACTCCGCGCCCGGTCGGCGCGGCCGTCCGCCGCCGTTCCACGGCCGCGGCCCCGCAGCCGGCCGTCGCGCACACGGCCGCGCAGCCCGCTGCGTCGGCCGTCCGGCAGCCGGTGGCGCAGAAGGCGCCGGAGCAGCCCCTGGAGCGGGCGGCGGCCCGGCGGCCCGCAGTGCCGGAGCGCGCCGCCCGGCCTGCCGCCGCCCCCGAGCTCGGCCGCCACATCGTGCGCACGTGGGAGAGCCTGCGGACGTACGGCACCGCCGGGGCGTCCCTGGAGGAGCTCTGCGCGGCCGCCGGATATCAGCCGCGCACCGTCACCAAGCACGTCCAGGGCCTCGCGGACCAGGGCCTGGCCGAGCTCCGCGACGACCGCTGGTACGCCCGCGAGCCGGCCGGCGCGCTGGCGGCCCGTTAGAGCCGCCCCGGACTGACACAGCGTCGCCACCGCCGGGCCCCACGCCTGTGGCCGCCCACCACGACGACGGCCGAAAGGGCGCGGGGCACCTTCTCACGCCGCCGCTGCGGCGACGGTGCCCGCGGCCCGCTGCGGCGGAAGGAGCTGCCGCCGCAGCGGTGCGCGACCACGGTGGTGTGGGTCCGGCGGAATCCGGGGTCCGGGCACGACCGCTGTGGTGCCGGCTTCGGCCGCTGTGGCCGGGAACGTCCTCGCCGCCGCAGCGCGTGACCGCGGCGGCGAGGGTCCGGCGGAATCGGAACGGCGGCGCCGTCGCCCGTGCCCGGGCCGGCCCGGGCACGGGCTAGCGCCAGGGCAGGCCCGGGCCGCCCCGGTCGCCGAAGCCGTCGTCCGCCAGGCGGCGGTCCAAGGCGGCGAGAACCGCCTCGTGCCGGGCCAGGGCATCGGCCGCGCGCTCCAGCGAGCGCGCGGCCGTCTCGGCGCGGTCCGCATGGGCGATCATCCGTTTGTGCAGGGCCGCGCCCTCCGCGCCGAGCGGGGCCACCTCCTCGGCGCTCGACCGCAGCCGCGCCGCCTGCTCCCGCAGCGAGCAGGCCTGCGCCCGGACGGGCCGCGACCAGGGCGCGTGCTCCGCGCCGGCGCCCATCACCGGATCCCCCCGGGCCGCAGCATCCGCCAGGGCGCGAACGCGTTGCGCACCCCCCGCAGCGCCGGGGCGAGCTCCGGGTGGTGGCGCATCAGCACGTCGGTCATGCCGGTGCGGTCGATCCACTCCATGCCCTCGGGGGTGTAGATCTCCGGGCGGTAGTCCCGGGTGAAGAAGCGGTCGCTCTTCAGCCGCCGGGACGCCATCAGGACGAACACCCGGAACGCCGTGTCGCTGAACGCGAACCCCCGCGGCCGCTGTTCGGCGTACATGCCGACCATGGTGTCGACGCGGTCCAGCCGGCCGTCGTAGACCTCGCGCAGTTCGGCCGCGAGCCCCACGTCACCCCCTGTCAGCTCCTCGAAGCCGGAGACCGGCGGGCGGTGCAGCGCCGCCCGCAGCGCGGTGTAGCGCGGGACGCCCCGCTCCCGGTCGCGCAGGATGTCCACCGCGCCGACGTCCACGTGTTCGCCGGAGATTCGCGCGAGGTCGCGCAGGCAGTCGGGGTGGTTGTGCAGCGTGATGTCACCGGGGTTCATCACGCCGAAGGAGTACAGCAGGTCGGCGAGGCCGAACTCGTCCACCGCGGGCCGGGTGGCCAGCGCCTGCAGCCCGTCGAAGCCCGTCCGCTCGATCAGCGCGCCCGTGCGGTGCGAGTGGATCGCGTACTCGTCGCGGATGAGGGGGTGCAGCCGGTAGGCGGCGACGAACTCCTCGGTCATCGAATACGGCGCGGTGTGGTGGTCCGTCGGGGAGCCGGGGATGCCGAACAGCGACTCGCCGGTGCCGAACCGGCCGACCCGGCGCCGCACCCGGGCGGGCAGCACGCCGTACCAGTTCATGTGCATGGCCGCCCGGGTGACGGGGTGGGAGACCACCCCCGGGGTCCACTCCACGGTGTGGATCTTCGCCATGACGGCGGCGTTGACGAGCCGGGCCGTCTGGAAGAGCCGCTCGTCCCCCCACGTGGGGTGGGCGGCGGCGATCCTGTCGCAGATGGCGTTGTGCTCCTTGGCGAAGAGCGTGTGCAGCAGGGACAGCCCGACCCAGTAGTTGTCGTTGAAGCCCGTGAGGTCGATGCCGGACAGCCCCGGCGCGGTCTCGTCGGGCAGCCGTCCGTCCGTCAGGGCGAGCTTGCCCCGCTCGCCCGTGCGCAGGGCCCGGCAGCGCTCCTCGCTCGAACCGTAGAGCTGGGAGCCGTCCCACCAGTGGCTGACGGTGTTCTCGTACGTGGGCGGGCGCGCCGGGCCGGTGGAGCCGGGGCGGCGGGCGGGGTCGGGGCGGGAGCGGCGTACGAGCATCGGGCACTGCGGCCAGTCGTCGTCGGCGGCCAGGGGCACGTCCAGCGGGCCGTCGGTCTTGTTCTCCCCGTGGCTGAACCAGCCGTGGTTCTGGAACTGGATCCAGGCCGCGGCCAGCAGGTTCAGCCCCGTGGCCGGGCGGAAGCCGGAGCGGCGGCGCAGCAGCTGCCGGCTGACCTCCCGGGGGCTGGGCGAGAGCAGGCCGTCGTCCTCGGGCTCGGGGAAGGTCTCCGGCAGGGCACAGTTGCGGTCGAACCGGGTGCCCGCCCGGCCCATGTCGGCATCCGCGGGGTCGTACCCCGAGCCGTCGTAGCTGCGGTGGGGGAGCAGCGCGGCGGTGGGCGTACGGGGGCGCTCCCCGCCGGCCCCGTAGGTGTCGTGCAGGTTGTGCGTCCGCAGCACTTGCCGCTGTCTCCTGAGCTCCAGCAGCGCCAGGGGAAAGGGAAGGGAGTGCCACTCGCGGCGGCGCGGTACCGGCGTCATCGACAGTTCTCCGTGAGGGTTTGCAGAAGGTGCTTCGGACACTCGGGCGCGCCGGCCTACCCGGCCGGGAGGCGGTGGACGACGCTCCGCCCGGCCCGGCCCCGGTACGGGGCGAGCAGCTCGTCCACCCGGTCGCGGGCCTCGGGGGCGGTCTTGTCGAGGCTCTGGGCGTAGGCCTCCGCGCCGTGGCACTGGGGGACGTCGTACGAGGGGTCCGCCCAGGTGATCTCCAGCAGGGCCGGGGGCGGGGGGAGGGCCGGTACGGGGCCGTGGCCTCCCAGGCGGGGCGTCAGGTCGTGCTCCTCGGCGAGGGTCACGACGCGGGTGCGGGGGTCGTGCGGGCGCCGGGGGCCGGCCGGGGAGCCGATGGCGACGACGTGCGTCAACCGCAGGCGGGTGCCCGCCTCCGGGGCACGGGCCAGGTGCCCGGCCGTCACGCCGCCGTGGCCGTGCCCGACGAGCGCGACCGGCATCCCTTCGGGCACCGTGCGCAGCAGGGCCTCGTGGACGGCCCGGGTGTACGGGGAGTCGCCGCGGTTCAGCTCGGCGACGGCCCCGACCAGCTCCTGCGGGGAGGCCGTGCGCGGCAGGACGAACCCCGGGCCGGGCAGCAGCACCAGGCAGCGGGCGACGCCGTCCGGGCCGGTGACGTGCCGGGTGAGCATCCTGCCGTGGCCGAGGGCCGCCAGGTTGCGCAGGTGGGCGGTGATGCCGCCGCCGTCGTCCAGGCCGTCGAGGAACGCCGGGTCCGGCGGCTCGGCGACGGCCTTCTCCCGGCTCCGGAGGAGCCCGGGCCGGATCTCGGCGCGGGGGTGGGGCACGGAGCCCGGCCCGTCCGGGGCGCCCGTGACGGTGTGCCAGGCCGCCGCGTCGTTGAACGGGTTGCCGTCCGTCAGCGCGCTCCAGGCGCTCACGTCGCCGAGCGCGGGGGCGAGCGCGGCCAGGGTGTGCCCGGCGCCGCGGACGCGCACGCGCTCCCGGAGGATGCGCAGGGCCAGCTCGGGCAGCCCGGCCTCGACGGCGACGAGCAGCCGCCGCACCGGGCTCTGCGCGGCGTACTCCGCGTGCCGCGTCGCGCACAGCCGGATCCGCAGCCGCAGCGCGGTGGCCGCCAGGTCGGCGGCGAGGCTCCTGCGGACGGCGGCCGCTCCGGCCAGCCGGGCGATCCGGCCGGCCCGTCCCCCGTCGGGGGCGTAGCCGAGCCCCGCGGCGTCGGTGAGGCCGTGGGCCAGGGCCTGCGCCGCCCGCAGCCCGCGGCGGGGCGAGCGGCCGAGCGAGGCGAGCAGTGCGGGGTCGGTGGCGACGGCCGTGACCGCGAGCCCGGCCGCGCGGACGGCTCCCGCGGCCTCGCCCAGCTCGCGGGCCACGGCGGCGAGCCGGGCGGCCGCCGCATCCTCCGCGCCGGTCCCCGTGTCCCGGGAACCCGTCTTGCCCTCGGCCGTCATGCGCCCTCCTCCGGCGTACGGGCGGCGCGGATCCCGATCCGCAGCCGCGAGGTGTCGAAGGTGTACGGAAGCGGGTGGCCGGGGCCGAGCCGGATCCCGGCGACGGCCAGCTCGCCGCCGCGCAGCAGCTCGGCGACGAACGCCGTGGCCAGCTGCAGGCTGAGCTCCATGCCGCTGCACTGGGCCTCGCCCCGGCTGAACGGGCTGACCGCCCAGTCGCGCTCGGCGGTGCCGTCCAGCCACTTCTCGGGCGCGAACCGGTGCGCGTACCCGATCCGTTCGCCGTCGCGGGCGTGGAACGCGGCGGGCACGAGGATGTTGACCCCGCCCGGCGCGACCGAGTCCCGCCAGCGGGTCTCGCCGGTGGTCCGGCGGGCGAGGCCGGTCACGGGCGGCCACAGCCGGGCCGCCTCCTGCACGCAGGCGCGCAGGTAGGGCATGCCGAGGAACCCGGGGACGGTGCGCGGCCCGTGGGTGCGGTCCGCCGCCCGGATCTCCTCCATCGCGCGCTCGTGGTGGCGCGGGTGCGTGGCGAGCAGGGCGAGGGTCTGCGCGGTGACGGCGCTCAGCGCACCGAGCGCCATGAACCAGTGGCTGACCTGGCACTCGGGGGCGGTCTCGGGGCCGCGGGGAGCGGCCGCGAACAACCCCGCCAGGCTGCGCGGGTCGGCCTCGTACAGATAGCGGGCCTGACGCTGCATCATCCTGCGGCGGAGCCGGCGGGTGCGGCGGGCCCGCCAGCGGCGCGCCCCCATCCAGTTGGCCTCGGCGAGCAGCACGGCCAGGAGCCGGGAGAACTCCTCGTCGTCGGCGGCCGCCTCGCCCAGGAAGCAGCGCCGCCCCACGCGCTCGAAGCCCTCGCGCAGCGTCTCCGGGCGCAGCCCGGCCACCGCCTCGGGGCCCAGCAGGGCCGCGGCCTCCTCGCCGGCGACCCGCAGGAAGCGGTCGGCGAGCCGGTGCACCGGGCAGCCGGCGTCCAGGACCGCGTCGTTGAACATCCGGCGCACCACGCGCTGCCGGCCGTGCGAGGCCACCAGCGTCTCGGGCTGGACCGCCGCGAACCCGCTCACCTTCTCCCAGGTGTCGACCGCGTACACCCCCACCGGCCCGGAGAGGACCTGCCGGGCGTCGTCGGCGTCCAGCACGAGGAGCGTGGGGCCGGCGGCGCCGCGCACCATGACCGGGCCGCGGCCGTACCGGCGCCGCATGCGGCGCATGGCCTCCAGGCCGCGCCGGGACGTGTCCGCCCGGGCGAGGAGGGCGGCGATCCGGGGCCGGGAGCGGAAGACGCCCTTGAGGTAGTTGGGGAGGAAGTAGACGAGGGTGAGCCGGAGGTTCTCACCCGCGGACGCGGCGGGCAGTGCCGTCCCCCGGCCCGTACCGACCCCGGGCGCGCTGTAGCTGTAGAGGTGACTCATCCCTGGGCCTTCCCCCGGTTGCGCGGCCCCTCGGGCAGCGCCTCGATCGTCATGCGTCGGACCTCATGAGGTTGGAGTGATCAGTGGGAGGGGGAGCATTGCCACTTCCCGTCCGGCGGAGTCATCAGGTACGAAGATCACCCGAGTTTTCACCCCCCGGGGTGAATCGGGCGGTTGTTGTTGTCGCCCGGTGTTTGCAACCGGATGTTCGCGGCCCGGCGTTCGCCGTCCGGGACGTGCTCCGGCCCCGCCGCCCGGTGTGCGGGCGGCGGGGCCGGAAGGGGGGAGACCGCCGGAAGGCAGCGGAGTGAACGGTGAGAACGGCGAAATTCAGCCTTTCTCAGACCGTGCGGCGGTCAGTGCCGTGACCTCGCCATCCCCATGCGTGCCAGGGCGAGGGCCAGCAGGCAGGCCACCGCGCCGGTGACGACGTTGCTGACGACGGCATGGGTGATGAACGCGTGCCCGGAGACGACCCAGGGGGAAATGATCGTCCAGGCGCCGAGGCCCAGGGCGGCCCAGCTCATCGCGTGGGTGCGCTCGTAGGCGGAGCCGAAACCACCGACCAGGCAAGCAAAGGCGACTCCCACGATCAGGTTATGGATGGCAAGAGTGGAGGCGCCGCTGAAGCCCACAATCCATGGAGAGGCGGCCAGGTAGACACCGCAGAGAAGGGCGAGTGCTTCGACGGCCTGGGCGACGGGCGTGCTCGTCGCCGCTTCGGAGTGGGCGCGGAGCGCCAGGATGTCCGGGTGCTGTTCTATCCGGGGCGACGTAGGAGCGGTCACGTCGGCCACCTTCTTTCAGTGTCAGGTCGGACCTGCCTGCATTTTAACCTGATTGGAGGGATTTTCACCTGAATGGGGGTTGTCATATCTGGCGATTTCCCCTGTGTTGGGGGCCGGTTTCGGCCCGTCACCCTGGGGGAACCCGGCCAGTCGGTTCCCGGGGGTTCGGCGATGCGAGGAGGCGGCCGTGGAGCAGCTCAAGGGACAGGGCGAGCGGATGCAGCACCGGGGCGAGACGCGGGAGGAGACCGCGCGGGCCCGCCGTCCGGTCCCGGGCGAGACGCCGGAACGCACCGGCGAGGACCCCGACGCGGAGTCGCACATCATCCGCGGTCTGGACTGAACGCGGGGGCCGCAGGCCCGGGGCGCAGGCCCCGGGCGGCGGCCGGCCGCCGGGTGGCGAGGCTCCCGGGCACCGGAATCCGCCGGGCCCCGGGACCGCGGCCGTCGCGGCGGCGTCAGCCCCGCACGGGCACGAACCGCACCGGCGTGCCGGGCACGGCCTGCGCCACGGCGGCCAGTTCCGCCTCGGGCACCACGCCGACGACGGGATAGCCGCCGGTCGTGGGGTGGTCGGCGAGGAAGACGACGGGGCGGCCGTCCGGGGGCACTTGGACCGAGCCCAGGACCATCCCCTCGCTCGGGAGTTCGCCCTGCGCAGCGCGCTCCAGGGCCGGCCCTTCCGTGCGCAGTCCGATCCGGTTGCTCGCGGCCGCCACCCGGAAGCCGCCGCCGGCCAGGGTGCGCAGCGCGGCGGGCGTGAACCAGTCGTCGCGCGGACCGAGCACGACCGGCAGCACCAGAGCGCCGACCGGCGGGCCCGGCCACGGGACGGCGTCGGCGCCCGTGGACGGCCCGCAGGGCGCGCCGAGCGGCAGTCGCGCGCCCGCGGCCGGCGGTTCCGGCCCCAGCCCCGACAGCAGGTCGCGGGAGCGGCTGCCGAGGACGGGCGGCACGGCGAGACCGCCCGCGAACGCCACGTAGCTGCGCAGCCCCCAGGAGGCCCGGCCCACGTCGAGCACCGCGCCCGCCGGGACCCGCACCGCGGCGCCCCACGCCACCGGGCGGCCGTCGACCCGCACCGGGCAGGGGGCGCCGGTCACCGCGACGGTCACGGCCGCCGTGGTGCGCACGGCGCAGCCGTCGACGGTGGTCTCCAGTGTGGCGTGGCCGGCCGGGTTGCCGACGAGACGGTTGGCGAGCGCGTGCGCGGGTGGGTCCAGGGCGCCGGAGCGGCCGACGCCCAGGTGAGCGTGGCCGGGCCGGCCGAGGTCCTGCACGGTCGTCAGGGCGCCGGGCCGGACGACGGCCAGGGCGGGCGCGCCGCCGGCCGGGCGGTTGTCCGTTCCGGACAGGCGGCTGTCCGTTCCGGGCGTTCTGCCGTCCGTTCCGGTCCCGGTCATGTGCTCACCTCGAACCGCACACGGGTGCCGGGGGCCAGCAGCGCCGCCGGTTCCCGCGCCACGTCCCACAGGACCGCGTCCGTACGGCCGATGAGCTGCCATCCGCCGGGGGAGGAGCGGGGGTAGACGCCGGTGTACGGGCCTGCCAGGCCGACCGCGCCCGCGGGCACGGAGGTGCGGGGCGTGGCCCGGCGCGGCACGTGCAGGTGCTCCGGCAGGCCGGTCAGATAGCCGAAGCCGGGGGCGAACCCGCAGAACGCGACGCGGAATTCGAGGCCGGAGTGCAGGCGGGCGACCTCGTCCTCGGCGACCCCCCACAGGGCGGCGACCTCCGCGAGGTCCGCCCCGTCGTAGCGGACGGGCAGGACGACGGGCTCGCTGCCGACGGCCGCGAGCGGCGGTACGTCCCAGTGCACGATGTCGGCGGCGAGGGCTTGCGGGTCGGCCAGGCCGTCGAGGAGGACGGTCCGCGCGGCCGGCACGATCTCGGTCACGGGCGGCAGGGTCCCGGCGGCGCGGCGCCGCAGCAGCTCGGCGTGCAGCGCCTGCGCCTCCTCGGTGCCCGCCACCTCGACGAGCAGGGCGTGCGGGCCGACGCGCAGGGGGCGGCAGGGCGACGGGGCGTCCGTGCGGTGCGCGGTCACGCGAAGGCCTCGAGACGGACGCCCGCGGCCTCCAGCGCGGCGCGGACCCGGCGCGCGAGGTCCGCGGCGCCCGGGGTGTCGCCGTGGAGACACAGGGAGCGGGCCCGGACCGTGACCTCCTCGCCCGTCAGGGACGTGACGGCCCCCTCCCGGGCCATCCGCACGGAACGGGCGACGACGGCCTCCGGGTCGAGGACGACCGCACCGGGGGTCCGGCGCGGCACCAGGGTGCCGGCGGCCGTGTAGGCGCGGTCGGCGAACGCCTCGGTGACCACCGGCAGTCCGGCCCCGGCGGCGGCCTCGTGCAGCCGGGAGCCCGGCAGGCCCAGCACGGGCAGGGCTGCCCCGCCTGCGCGCAGCACCCCGGCGACGACGGCCGCGGCCTGCTCGGCGTCGGCCACCGTGCGGTTGTAGAGCGCCCCGTGCGGCTTGACGTAGGCGACGTCCGAGCCGGCCGCGCGCGCGAAGGCGCGCAGGGCGCCGATCTGATAGGTGATCTCGTCGGCGAGTTCGTCCGGGGGCACGTCCATGGCGCGGCGCCCGAAGCCGGCCAGGTCGCGGTAGGAGACCTGTGCGCCGATGCGCACGTCCCGCTCGGCGGCGCGCTCGCAGACCCGGCGCATGGTGGAGGGGTCGCCGGCGTGGAAGCCGCAGGCGACGTTCGCGCTCGTCACCACGGACAGCAGGGCGTCGTCGTCGGTCAGGCGCCAGCGCCCGAAGCCCTCCCCGAGGTCGGCGTTGAGGTCGAGCACGGCGGTGCCGTGGGCGTTCATGCGTTCTCCCCTTCCCGCTCCCGCAGAGCGCCCAGGATGAGCTCCAGGGCGTCGTCCAGATAGGTGGTCAGCTCGCTCTCCGCGCGCCCGTACTCGCCGTCCTCCAGGAGCGTCGCAAGGGCGCGGTTGCGCGCCAGGAAGGGCTCGTGGAAGCGGTGCGCCGAGGGCATCGCGTGGAAGGCCAGGCGCAGTTCGGCCATCAGCCGGTCCATCGCGGCGTCGATGCGCGGGCTGCCGGACAGGGCGGCCAGCGCGCGGTGGAAGCGCAGGTCGGCCGAGCCGACCTCCTGCCAGTCGCCCCCGGCGGCCCGCGCATCGACGCCGCGATGGACCGGCTGATGGCCGAACTGCGCCTGGCCTTCCACGCGATGCCCTCGGCGCACCGCTTCCACGAGCCCTTCCTGGCGCGCAACCGCGCCCTTGCGACGCTCCTGGAGGACGGCGAGTACGGGCGCGCGGAGAGCGAGCTGACCACCTATCTGGACGACGCCCTGGAGCTCATCCTGGGCGCTCTGCGGGAGCGGGAAGGGGAGAACGCATGAACGCCCACGGCACCGCCGTGCTCGACCTCGTCCACGGCCGCGGTCACGGCCTCGCGCAGCGGCCGGCGCGGGACCCGCGGCTGCTGCGGCAGCGGCTGACCGTCTTCGTGGTGGTGACGCTGCTGGTCGCGCTGGGCATCGCCGTCGCGCAGGGCTGCCAGGGTCCTGAGCGGAACACGGACGGGCTGCAGCGGGTGCCTTCGGTCTCGCGGAGCGACCAGCCGGGACAGCAAGGGCAACAGGGACAGCAGGGCGTCGTCCAGATAGGTGGTCAGCTCGCTCTCCGCGCGCCCGTACTCGCCGTCCTCCAGGAGCGTCGCAAGGGCGCGGTTGCGCGCCAGGAAGGGCTCGTGGAAGCGGTGCGCCGAGGGCATCGCGTGGAAGGCCAGGCGCAGTTCGGCCATCAGCCGGTCCATCGCGGCGTCGATGCGCGGGCCGCCGGGCGCCGGCGCCCGTACGGGCGCCTTGACCGTGGGCCGCTCCGTGCGCTGCTCCGCATAGTCCGCGGCCCGGCGGCCGGATTCGGGCCCGCCCCCCCGGGCGCGCCCCCCCCCCCTGCCAGTCGCCCCCGGCGGCCGCGCGCTCGGCCTCGTCCACGGCCGCGGTCACGGCCTCGCGCAGCGGCCGCCCGGCCCCCGCGGCGGCCCGGACGCCGGCGCACTCCAGGGCGGCGCGCACGCGGTAGATGTCGGTGACGTCGGCGGGGTCGACGACGCGGACGAAGACGCCGCGGTTGAGCCGGTGCACGACCAGGCTCTCGTGGATGAGCAGGCGGAACGCCTCGCGCAGCGTGTTGCGCGAGACCCCGAGGTCCCGGCCGAGGGCCTCTTCCGAGAGCCGGGTGCCGGGCGGCAGACCGCCGCCCTCGATGCGGTCGCGGAGCACGTCGGCCACGCGCTGCGCAGTGGACAGGGCCATCGTCATCCCCAATACCTATTGAGAATTGTTGAACAATATCTTAGCCTCCTCGCCAATCCCCCTCACCTGACCGAGTGAGGTCCGTCCGGGAACCCGGAAGGCGGAGCGCATGATCGTTCTCCTGGGCGTCCTCGTGGTCGTGCTCGGCTTCGCCACGAGACGCAACCCCCTGCTGGTGGTCGGAGCCGCCGGCATCGTCACCGGCCTCCTCGGCGGCCTCTCCCCCCAGCGCGTCCTGGCCGCCTTCGGTACCGGGTTCGCCTCCAGTCGCTCGGTGACGATCTTCGTGATCACGCTGCCCGTCATCGGCCTGCTCGAACACCACGGCCTCCAGGAACAGGCCCGCCGCCTGATCACCCGCTTCGCCGGGCTCACCGCGGGCCGCTTCCTCGCGCTCTACCTCCTGCTGCGCCAGATCGCGGCCGCCGTCGGCCTGAACAACGTCTTCGGGCACGCCCAGACCGTGCGGCCGCTCGCCGCGCCCATGGCCGAGGGCGCCGCCGAGCGCCGCCACGGGCCGCTGGGCGAGAAGGCCCGCGAGAAGGTGCGCTCGTTCGCCGCGAGCGCGGACAACGTCGGGCTCTTCTTCGGCGAGGACGTCTTCCTGGCCGTCGGCTCGATCCTGCTGATCACCGGCTTCGTCAACACCACGTACCACACGCACCTCGAACCGCTGCAGCTCGCGCTGTGGGCCATCCCCACGGCCCTGTGCGCCCTCGCCATCCACGGCTGGCGGCTGCTGCGGCTCGACCGTCAGCTGCTCGCGGGGGCCACGGGCCCCGGCCGGAACGCCGAGCTCGGGGAGAGCGTCAAGTGATCAAGGCCGAGTGGTTCTACTGGCTGGTCGGCGGCATCTTCCTCGTGATGGCCGCGCAGATGCTCACCGACCGCACCAACCCCAAGCGCGTCGGCACCGCCGCCTTCTGGGGCCTGCTCGGCCTCGGGTTCGTCTACGGCACCTGGGTCGCCGACAAGTCGGCCCCCGCCGAACCCCTGGGCGCGGCCGTCCTCGTCATGGTCTGCCTGGCGGGCTTCGGCTTCACCGGCCGAGGCAAGGGGAGCGCGGCGACGCCCAAGCAGCGGGAGGCGCGGGCCGCGCGGTGGGGCAGCCGCCTCTTCGTCCCCGCGCTCACCATCCCCGTCGTCGCCCTGGTCTGCGCGGTCGGCGTCAAGAAGCTCTCCGTGGACGGCGAACCCGTCCTGCAGAAGGGCAGCGAGACCATCCTCGGACTCGGCATCGGCGCCGTCGTCGCCCTCGTGGTGGGCATGGTGATGCTCCGCGAGAAGCGGCTCTCGACGCCCGTGCACGCCGGGCGGTCCATGCTGGAGTCGATGGGCTGGGCCATGCTGCTGCCCCAGCTCCTGGCCACCCTCGGCACCATCTTCTCCGTCGCCGGCGTCGGCGACCAGGTCCGCAGGATGACCACCGCGGTGCTGCCCGACGGCTCCCTCTTCCTGGCCGTTGTCGTCTACTGCGTCGGGATGTTCCTGTTCACCGTCGTCATGGGCAACGGCTTCGCCGCCTTCCCCGTCATGACCGCGGCCGTCGGCTGGCCGGTCCTCGTCGTCCAGGAACACGGCAACGGCCCGGCCGTCCTCGCCATCGGCATGCTCGCCGGCTTCTGCGGCACACTCGTGACGCCCATGGCCGCCAACTTCAACGTCGTCCCCGCGGCCCTGCTCGAACTGAAGGACCAGTACGGCCCCATCAAGGCGCAACTTCCCACGGCCGTCGCCCTGCTCGGCTGCAACATCGCCATCATGTACCTCTTCGCCGTCTGACGGCCCCGGGAAGGGAACGACCACCATGACCCGCGTCCTGCTCACCGGCTTCGAGCCCTTCGACGGAGAGGCCCTCAACCCGTCCTGGGAGGCCGTACGCGCGGCCGCAGCGCACCCGCCGGAGGGGCTCGTCCTCTCCACCGCCCGGCTGCCCTGCGCCTTCGGCACCTCCCTCGACGCCCTGCGGGAGGCCGTCGAGCGCACCGCGCCCGACGTCGTGCTGTGCGTGGGGCAGGCGGGCGGCCGCCCCGACGTCACCGTCGAGCGCATCGCCGTCAACATCGACGACGCCCGCATCCCGGACAACGCAGGCGCGCAGCCCGTCGACGAGCCCGTCGTCCCCGGCGGCCCCGCCGCCTACTTCTCCACCCTGCCCGTCAAGGCGTGCGTCGCCGCCGTACGGGACGCCGGCCTGCCCGCCTCGGTCTCCCAGACCGCCGGGACCTTCGTCTGCAACCACGTCTTCTACGGCCTGATGCACCTCGCCGCCACCGAACGCCCCGGGCTGCGGGGCGGATTCGTCCACGTCCCCTACGCCCCCGGACAGGTCACCGACCGGGCCCTGCCCTCCCTGCCCGTTTCCGCCGTCGCGGAGGCACTCTGTGTGATCGCCGTCACCGCTGCCGGGCGCACCACGGACATCCGTGCGGAAGGCGGAGCCACACACTAGGGACGTGGCGGACATTCCGCCCGTGCCGTTTCGTCCGTTGTCCGTGCGACCGCCTACTCTGTGCGACGTGACTTCTCCAGCCCCGGCGGCCGCTCCGCCCCAGCTCAACGGGCCGTCGCGGCCGGCACCGGGCCCGGCCGCCGACGAGGGCCTGGCCCGCCGCCTGCGCGCGCTCGCCTGCACCGCGCCGCTGCACGACCTGGACGCGCGCAAGGCCAACCTCGCGGGCGAGTACGGCGTCTACGCCATGGCGGAGGTGGCGCTCGCCGCCATCGACCTGGTCACGCTCAACATGGACTTCGACACCGGCGCCGACCACGAGCAGATAGTGGCCCGGCTGCAGCCGCGCGTCGCCGCACAGGCCCCCGGGCGCCCGCAGGCCGAGCACGAGCGGGTGGCCCGCTGGGTCCTGGAGAACCTCATCAACGTCGGCAGCGTCGACCGCGGCTTCCGCGCCGTCTACGGCACCTTCGGGGCCGACGGCGTCTACGTCCGGCGCGACTACGACTTCAAGCTCGTCGAGGAGGTGCCCGGGCCCGGCGGCACCGTCTTCCTCCGCACCACCGACGAGGCCGTCAACGTCCTCGTCGGCGCCCTCGACACCGACGTCACCAGCGCCCAGATCGCCGCCGAGGTGAAGCTGGAGGTCCTCATCAGCCGGGGCCGCCTCGCCGACGCCCAGCTCGCCGCCGAGCAGGCCCGCTACCGGACCGTGCAGTACGCGGAGACCCTCCGCAAGACCCTCGACGCCACCCGGCGCAACGTCCGCGCCGTCGACTGGCTGCGGGCCGTTCCCGACATGATCGCCGAAGCGCTCGACCACGTCGCCGACCGCTACCGCCACGAGAACGCGATCCTCACCAACATCCGCAAGGCGCGCGACGAGGCCGAGGAGCCCGAGAACAAGCGGCGCGCCGCCGAGCTCGTCGACATCGTCAAGGACTGCATCCGCCGCCACACCCAGCTGCAGTCCCGCCTGCTGGAGGCCGGGCCGCTGTTCCGCGCCGAGCAGGACCGGCAGGCGTTCGCCACCTCCGCCGGCCGGGCCGGCCTCGACCTCTACGGGCAGCTCCTCGCCCCCGTGCTGCCGCTGCCGCTGGAGCAGGCCGGGCGCGTCACCGACGCCTTCTTCGCCCGCGGCACGGGCCTGCGCACGCCCGTCTCCGTCCGCGTCGGCGACCTCGTCGACATGCTGCTCACCCCGCCCGCCGAGCGGGAGCACCTCGGGGCGGAGATGCCCGAGCCGGACCTCATCGCCACGCCGGACGACAGCCGCTTCAGCGAGGAGCAGCTGGCGAGCGCCATGGAGCTGCTCACCCTGCCGCCCGACGCCCCGCGGCGCCTCTCCGGCCTCCTCGCCGAGGCCCGCCGCCGCGACCCCGAACTGCCCTACCTCGTCGCCCTCCTCGCCGTCCACGCCGCGAGCCCCGCGGTCGGCACGGCCTACCGCCAGGGCGAGCAGTCCCTGCTCTTCGCCGTCGACGACGGCACGGTCCTCGACGACCCCGAATTCGGCGGCGCCGACCTCATCGTCGGCACGGCCCTCCTGGACGCGGCCGGCATGGCGGCGGACCGCGCGGAGGCGTCATGACGGGGCGCCTGCGGCGTGCGGCCCGGGGTTGCGCCCGGCTCGGCATCGCGGCTCGCCCGTGGGCGACGCCGACGGCTTGCAGCCGTCCCGGCACCGCCGGGCCGCACCGTACGTCTCCTCGCCGTTGCGGCGGGAAAGAAGGCACCGGCAGCCGTACCGGCACGGAGAGCCTCGCGGCCGCAACGGTCGACGACGCCTTCCCGGGAAGCCGGGCTTGCCCCTCCGCCGCGATGGCGACCAGCCGCGACGGCGCATCCCGGCGGTGCCGAACCCACCGCACGACCTCTTCCGCAGGAGAAGCACACCGTGACTGAGTACGACGCCGAGGCCCCGGCCGACGAGCCCGGCACGGGCGAACCCGAGAGCGGCGAGGCACCCGCCACCGGCGGCACCGGCACCGTGACCCCGGCGGACGCCGCCGACGCCGCGCGCCTCATCGCCTTCGGGCTGCAGCCCAAGCTCGTGCCCGCGCGGGACGCCGAGTACGCCGAGCTGCTCCGCCGCCACCGCGACGACCCCGCGTTCGCGCGCCTCGCGGACGCCGTCGCGGCCGGTCTCGGTTTGATCGTCCTGGAGGTGTCCACGCGCGCCGGCATGGCCGTGACCGCCGCGGAGGACTCCGTCTTCGCCGTCCGCATGGGCGACTACGCCCGCCGCGCCACCGTCGACTCCGGCGACCGCTTCCTGCACGGCCTCGCCCACCTCGCGGTCGCCGCCCTTGCCTTCCCGCGCCCGGAGGACCTGGCCGACGACGGCTACATCGGCCGGCTCACGGTCAACGGCGTGGACGCGTTCGTCCGGCAGGCGTGCCGCCGCCTGGAGGAGCGCGCCGCCGAGCAGGGCGAGAACACCGACCCGACGACGGACGCCCCCGGCCTGGAGGCCGCCTGGCGGGTCTACGCCCGCCGCAGCGCGACCGGCGCCACCAAGGACGCCCGCCGCCTCGCCGGATCCACCACCGGCATCATCGCCAAGGCCGTCGCCTTCCTCGTCGACTCCGGCTTCCTGCAGCGCACCGGCGACGACGCCGGCGGCGCCTACCGCACCACGGCCCGCTACCAGCTCCAGGTCCGCGACATGGCCGGCACCGCCGCCATGGCCGAGCTGCTGGAGCTCGGCATCGTGCCCGTGGGCGACGGCAGCGCGACCCTCCTCCCGCCGGACGGGGCCGACGCCCTCGACCTCGTCGCCGACGCCGGCCTGCCCTTCTTCGAGAACCAGCACAGCCACTCCGCCTGACCACCGTCCCGCCACACACGAGAGTCCGCCATGTACGAGCTGTCCCGGGTCCGCCTCTACTCCATCGGGCCCGCCGGTGCGCGCTACGCCGACACCGTGCTGGACCTCCGGGGCGTGGGCGCGCCCGTGCCCACGCCCGCGCCGACGCAGGCGGAGTTCTTCGAGGAGGAGCCCGTCGGCCCGCCGCGCCGCCCCGCCCCGGCCGGCGTGCTCTTCCTGGAGAACGGCGGCGGCAAGTCCGTCCTCCTCAAGCTCATCTTCTCGGTCATGCTGCCCGGCCACCGCAACACCCTGGGCGGCGCCAGCTCCGGCGTGCTGCGCAAGTTCCTGCTGGCGGACGACTGCGGGCACGTGGCCCTGGAGTGGCAGCACGTCCTGACGGGCGAGACCATCGTCGTCGGCAAGGTCAGCGAGTGGCGCGGCCGCCAGGTCTCCAACGACCCGCGCAAGTTCGCCGAGGCCTGGTACTCCTTCCGCCCCGGCCCGGGCCTGAGCCTGGACGCGCTGCCCGTCGCCGAGTCCAGCGCGATGCGCTCCGCCGCCGACGGCACCTCCGGTGCACGCGGCCGCCGCCGCACGATGAAGGGCTTCCGCGACGCCCTCACCGAGGCCGGCAAGGCCTACCCCCACCTGGACGTGGTCTGGGAGGAGATCCACGAGCGCTGGAACGAGCACCTGGGCGAGCTCGGCCTGGACCCCGAACTCTTCCGCTACCAGCGCGAGATGAACGCCGACGAGGGCGAGGCCGCCGGCCTCTTCGCCGTCAAGAACGACTCGGACTTCACCGACCTGCTGCTGCGCGCGGTCACCGACACCCGCGACACCGACGGCCTCGCCGACCTCGTGCACGGCTTCGCCCACAAGCTCGGCCGCCGCGCCGAGCTCACCGCCGAGCGGGACTTCACCGCCGGCTCCCTCGACCTGCTGTCGCGCATCGCCGACGCGGCCGTCAAGCGCGAGCAGGCCCGCGGCGTGCACGCCGGCTCCGAGCGCCGCACCCGCGGCCTCGCCCGCCGCCTGTCCGCCCGTGCCTTCGAGGAGCGCGGCCGGGCCGGCGAGCTGGCCGAGCAGGTCGCCGCCGCGGCCCACGCCGTCACCGACGCCGAGACCGGGCGCGGCCGCAGCTCCCTGGTCGCCGCCGAGATCGCCTACCGGCACGCCTCCCTGGCCCTGGCCGCGGCCGAGAAGGCCGCCGCCGCCCAGCGCCGCGAGCTCAACGACGCCCGCACCCTGCACTCCGCCTGGCAGGCCGCCGAGACCGTCCTGCGCCACCGCGCCGCCGCCGACCGCTCCGCGCGCGTCGCCGCCGCCATCCGCGAGGCCGAGCGCGACGCCGCCCCGGCGCTGGCCGCCCGCGCCCAGGCCGCCACCGAGCTCGTACGGGCCCTCAACACCGCCGCCGGGACCGGCGAGCAGCGCGCCAACGAGGAGGAGGAGCGCTCCGCCGCCCTCCAGGAGGCGAGCGAGGCCGCCCACCGCGACGCCACCGCGGCCGCCACCGAGGCCCAGCGCGCCCGCAGCGAATCCGGCCACCTGCGCCAGCGCCTGGCCGAGGTCGAGCAGGAGACCGCCGAGGCCGTCCGCGCCGGCTGGATCGACGACGACGCCGACCCGGCCCGCGCCGCCCTCGCCGCCAGCGACGCCGAGAAGCCGGCCGTCGCCGCGTACGAGTCCGCGCGGGAGACCGCCCGTCAGGCCGCCGACGCGGCCAAGGAGACGGCCGCCGCCGAGAGCCGCGCCGAGCTGGCCGCCGCCCGCGCCGCGGACGCCGCCACCGCCGCCGAATCCGCCCACGACGCCGAGCGCCGCGCCGCCGAGTCCATCGGCGCCGAGCAGCGCCTCATCGAGCTGCTGGGCCTGCCCGAGCCGGCCGCCTCCGGCCAGGTGCCCGGCCAGCGCACCGAGACCGGCCACGGCCGCCCGCCCGCCCCCCGCCGCTCCGCCGAGGACGCGCCGGACGACGAGGCCCCGTACTACCCCGGCGCCGTCCGGGCGGCCGCCCGCCGCCGCGACGCCGACGACCGGGCGCCCGCCCCCCGCCGCGCCGGGTCCGGCCCGCTGACCGCCGAGGAACTCGACCGCAACGCCGACGCGCTGCGCGAGCTGCTCGACGACAGCGTCGCTTCCTCCGAGCGGCACCTGTTCGACCTGCGCACCGCCGCCGCCGACGACTCCCGCATCCTCGGCGCCCTCGGCGACGGCGGCCTGCTGCCGCCCCGCCCCGACGTCCTCGCGGCCGTGGAGTACCTCGGCGAGCACGGCATCCCCGCGCTGCCCGGCTGGCGCTACCTCGCCCAGGCCGTCGACCCGGCCCGGCACGCCGCCGTCCTCGCGGCCCGCCCCGAGCTCGTCGACGGCGTCGTCATCACCGACACCGACTCCCACGCCCGGGCCCGCGAGGTGCTGGACGCGGCCTCCCTGCTGCCCCGCTCCGCCCTCGCCGTCGGCACGTCCGAGGCCCTGCTCGCCCCCGTACCGGAGGCGGGCCGCCAGGACGCCGGCGTCTTCCTCGTGGCCCCCAACCCCGCCATGCACGACGAGCGCGCGGCCGACGAGGAGCGGCACACCCTGCGCGAGCGCTCCCTCGCCCGCGACGAGGAGATCCGTGCCATAGCGGCCCGCCTCGCCGGTGACCGCACCCTCGCCGCCCGCCTCGCCTCCTGGCGCGCCGGCTGCCCCGCCGGCCGCCTCGCCGAGCTGGCCGGCGAGGCCGCCCGCGCCCGCGCCGCCGACGAGGACCGCCGCGCCGCCCAGCGCGCCGCCGACGACGCCCGCCGCACCGCTCGCGCCCTGCGCGCCGAGCGCGCGGAGATCGCCGGCGCCCCCGACGAGGTCCCCGAGGCGAGCGAGCCCCCCACCGCCTCCCTGCCCGCCCTGCGCGAGGCCTACCGCGCCGCCTCCCAGGTCTACGAGAAGGTCGGCGTCGGCGCCGACCTGCGCGCCGAGCAGGCCCGCGCCGAGAGCGACGAGAGCGCCGCCCGCAACGAGCTCGACCGCCTCACCAACAAGGTGCGCACCCGCGCCGCCCAGCTCCTGGAGGGCACCGAGGGCGCCGACGGGCCCTCCCGGCAGGCCGCCGCGGCCCGCGCCGAGGAGCTCGTCCAGATGCTGGAGAGCCGCGCCTCCGCGGCCAGCGAGCAGCTGGGCCGGCTGCGCGGCGAGGCCGAGCGCCTCGCCCCCGCCGACGGCGACGCCCACACCGAGCTCCCCGAGGAGCTCGTCCCCGGCGACGCCGACCGCGCCAAGGAGCTCCTGCGCACCGCCACCGGCGAACTCGCCGCCCGCACCGACGCCCTGGAGCGCGCCCGCACCGCCCACAGCGACCTGCTGCGCGCCCACCGCGCCGCCGAGGACGCCGCCACCGGCTTCGACGACACCGCGGCCCTCCTGCGCGACCTCCTGCGCGACAACTCCCCCGAGGACGACGCCGAGCAGCCCGAGCCGTACGCCGGCGGCCTGGAGGAGGCCCGCCAGGCCGCGGCCGAGGCCCGCCGCTCCCTGCGCGGCTGCGCCGGCGACCTGTCGGCCGCCGAGTCCGCGGTCCGCGAGGCGAGCGACGTCCTCGTCCGGCACGCCAACTCCACCCGCTACGAGCAGGTGCGCACCCCCGCCCGCCAGCAGATCCGCGAGCTGCCCGCGGCGGCCCTGCCCGAGCACGCCGCCGCCTGGGCCGAGGCATTCGCCCCCCGCCTGCGGGTGCTGACCGACGAGCTGGAGCAGCTGGAGCGCAACCGCGACAGCATCGTGGACCGGCTGCGCGGCCTCGTGGAGTCCTCCCTGACCACCCTGCGCTCCGCCCAGCGCCTCTCGCGCCTGCCCGAGGGCCTGGGGGAGTGGTCGGGCCAGGAGTTCCTGCGCATCCGCTTCGACGACCCCGACCAGAGCACCCTCACCGAGCGCCTCGGCGAGGTCATCGACGAGGCGACCCGCTCGGCGGTCAAGAAGAACTCCGACCTGCGCCGCGACGGCATGTCCCTGCTCCTGCGCGGCGTCCAGGCGGCCCTGCAGCCGCGCGGCGTCGCCGTCGAGATCCTCAAGCCCGACGCGGTGCTGCGCGCCGAGCGGGTGCCGGTCCGGCAGATGGGCGACGTCTTCTCCGGCGGCCAGCTGCTCACCGCGGCCATCGCCCTGTACTGCACCATGGCCGCGCTGCGCAGCAACGACCGCGGCCGCGACAAGCAGCGCCACGCGGGCACCCTGTTCCTCGACAACCCCATCGGCCGCGCCAACGCCACGTACCTGCTGGAGCTCCAGCGGGCCGTCGCCGACGCGCTCGGCGTCCAGCTGCTCTACACCACCGGCCTGTTCGACACCACGGCCCTGGCCGAGTTCCCGCTGGTCATCCGGCTGCGCAACGACGCCGACCTGAGGGCGGGCCTGAAGTACATCAGCGTGGAGGAGCACCTGCGTCCGGGCCTGCCGCAGCGTGAGGAGAGCGCCGAGGCCGTCCACGGCGAGATCACGGCGACGCGGATGTACCGGCGCCCGGCGGAGGAGGTACCGACCGGGGCTTAGGCCGGAGGCGCAGCCCCGACCAGAATCAGCCCGTCCGGCGTTCGAGGACCGGGGTCCGGGGCGGAGCCCCGTGCCGTCAGGCCGCAGTCAGCCGGGCTGCTGCAACCGCACCGCGACCCCGGGCTCCGCGTACCGCCCCCGCAGCAGCTCCTCCACACTGCTCCGCAGCCGCCGCAGCCCGTCGAGCTGCCCGCCGGGCCGGTGCATGGCCTCGTCGATGGCCAGCAGCTCCTCCGGCGGCACGCGCGAGACGTACGTGCGCAGCTCGGTGAGGTCCAGCCGCCGGTTGAAGTCGTGGACGGCGTCGCGCCAGCGGTGCAGCAGGGCGACGAGCTCGCCGTGCCCGGGTTCGGAGAACACCCCGGACACCAGCGCGGCGTCCGTCGCCGACTGCATCAGGCGGGGGTAGACGCGCGCCCGGGGCGCGAACCGGTCCAGGGGAGCGAAGCCCGTGCCGAGCAGCTCGGTGTTCTTCACCAGCTCGTCGGCGAGGGCGTACAGCGCCTGGGCGCGCCGCTCGCGGGCCGCCGCCCGGCGCTCGGCGTAGACCCCGGTGATGGCGGCGACGAGCGCGAGCCCGGAGGCCGCGGGCTCGAAGTGGTCGTCGCGCCCCCGGGCGACGGTCAGCCACCACACGCAGATGCCGAGGGCGGCCAGCAGGCAGGCGATGGTGGCGGCGGCGAAGAACTGCCGGCTGAGCCGGCCGAGGAGCCCCACGGCGCCGGGCCGTCAGTCGAACGGGTTGGGGCCGGCGGGCCGGGTCCCGTCGCCGGGGGCGAGGAGCAGCAGCGTCATCCCGAACGCGGGCCCGTCGAAGGCCGTGTGCCCGGCCTCGTGGGTCTCGCCCACCGTGGTGACCCGCGCGTCCACCAGCATCTTCTCCAGCCCGGTGCGGGTGTACTTGCGGCTGAGGAGGAGGCGGATGGTGTCCTGGTCGGGGAAGCGGACGGTGCTGCGGTCGGGCAGCGTGAGCTGCAGCTCGGACCCCGTGCGGTTGCGGTAGATCACCTTGATCTTCAGGGCCCGGTCGTCCTCGACCAGGCCCTCGCAGGTGAGGCTGTTCATGTCGATCTGCAGGTCCGTGTACTGCAGCAGGGCGCTGGTGACGAACTCCCGGAAGCGCGGGCTGTTCTCGTACTCCTGCGCGGCGGCGCGGGCCGCGGCCTCGTCCTGCCCGGCCGTGCTGGCCACCTCCAGCAGGAAGCGGTCCTGCGGGCGCAGCAGCTTCTCGGCCAGCAGCGCCAGCAGCTGGGTGTCGCTGTCGAAGTTGGCGAGGGTGTTGCCGAGCAGGGAGTACACGACGGGCTCGCTGCCGACCGTGCGGCGGATGAGGGTGCCCAGCCGGTCGAGGTTGGCGGGCATCGAGAAGTCCAGCTGGACGGGGAGCACGTCCGCCGCGGGCACGTGCAGGTGCTGCAGCGCTTCGCGCTGGGCGAGGCGCAGCATCTCGGCGCTGACGTCCACCGGTATGTAGCAGCCGCAGCGGCCGCGGCTGTCGAGGGAGCGCAGCAGGGCCTGGTCCTTCTGGCCGGTGCCGGGGCCGAGGCTCACGTAGTGCAGCGGCCCGTCCGGGAGTCTCTCGCTCAGGCCCCGCCAGCGGCGGCTGAAGGAGGCGATGCTCTCGCGCATCACGGGGTAGTACAGGTCGTTGCAGGCGTGGGCCCAGGCCACGGTGGACTCCAGGCCCCAGTAGGAGAAGCCGGAGGTGATCAGCTTTCCCGAGCCCGAGGGATCCGGGCCGCGCCGTAACCCCGCGGTCACCTGCGCCAGCTTGCCGGACTGTTCCTCACCGACCAGACACACCGTCCAGCCGGCATCCCGGAGCACTTCCGGAATGCGATGCACCGCCTGATCGCGCTCAGCCATCCGTACATCCCCCCCATGGCCCGTCCGCCCGCCCGTGCCCGGTGTACGACACCGTCAACCGCCGAACCTACCCGGCGCTTGACGATCAGGGGAAGCCGGGGCGCCGCGCCCGTCTGCCCGCGCGCGCCGAACTGCTGGGCACGGACACCACTCCGTGTCTCTGCCGCCACACCTGCCGCGTGACCCACACGTCCAGCACCGCCCAGGTCGTCGCCACGACGCTCGCCAGGGTGCACAGCAGCGCCGGCAGGGCCAGCCACGAACCGGCGAACGCGAACAGCGCCGCGACCATCGCCTGCACCAGCGTCACGGCGACGAAGAGGACCGCGCGCACCGCGGCGGTGCGCACCGGATCCGGCATCCGGCGCCGGCGTGCGGGCTGCTCCACCCACAGCGGCGGTCGCGCCCGGCGCGACGGCTCGTCATGAACCCGCTCCACGACGGCTCACCCCCTCGTGTCGGCGGCCCCGCCGCCGTCCGTGCCGAGGCCGGCCGCACCGGTCCGGCTCCCTCCACAAGAGCGATGGACGGTGCCCGATAGTTCCCATGGGCAGGGAATTACCGCCATACGGGTGGCCGCCACGACGGTCCGATCACCGTACTGGCCTTCGAGTCCCGTACCCCGCAGTAGTAGGCTCACGCCGCATTGTTGTCGGAACACCACCCCACCAGAGCGGGGTTGACGTTGGGGAGGCCATGCGCTTTCGCGGGAAATCGATCCGCCGGAAGATCGTGGCGCTGCTGCTGGTGCCGCTGGTGTCCCTCACGGGCCTGTGGGTCTTCGCCACCGTCATCACCGGCACGGAGGCCGCCCGGCTGCTCTCCGCCGCCGAGGCCATCCGCACCGCGGGCCTGCCCGCCGAGGAGCTCGTCCGCGCGCTGCAGAAGGAACGCCGCCAGACCCTCGTCCACCTCGCCGACCCGCGCCGCGCCGACAACCTCGCCGTCCTGCGCGAGCAGCAGGACGCCACCGACAAGGCGGCCGCCGGCTTCCGCCGCGGCGCCGGCAAGGTCCGCGACGACATGAGCCCCGCCACCGACGTCCGCCACCGGCGCATCGAGAAGGCCCTGGGCGACCTCGAGGTCCTGCGCGGCAAGGTCGGGGCCGGCGGCATCAGCCGCCACGGCGCCTTCCAGGCCTACAACGACCTGGTGGAGCCCTACTACGCCTTCCTCGGCAGCCTCGGCGCCTTCGAGGACGCCGAGATGGACAAGCAGGCCCGCGCCCTCATCGGCGTGGCCCGCGCCCGCGAGGCGCTCGCCCGCGAGGACGCCCTCCTCGCCGCCGCCCTCACCACCGGCACCATGAGCCGCCAGGACCTGCGGGCCGTCTCCGACCGCGTCGCCGAGCGGCAGATCCTCTACAGCACCAACCTCTCCGTGCTGCCCGCCGGCGACCAGAAGATCTTCGAGGAGTACTGGCGCGGCGCCGGCCCGCACGCCCTGCGCGCGGCCGAGGACACCGCGATCCTCGCCGGCTCCTCCCGCGCCCCGCAGACCATCGACCCGATGCGCTGGGAGCGGGCCGCCGGCGCCGTGCTCGACGAGCTCGCCCGGATGAACACCGAGGCCACCGACCGCTACGCGGACCGCGTCGAGCCGATCGCCGTCCGCGTCCTGACCAAGGCCGCCGTCGCCGGCGTCCTGGGCGCCGCCGCGCTCGTCTGCTCCCTCGTCATCTCCCTGCGCATCGGCCGCGGCCTGGTGCGGGACCTGCGCCGGCTGCGCAAGGAGGCCCACGAGGCCTCCGGCGTGCGGCTGCCCGCCGTCATGCGCCGCCTGGCCGCGGGCGAGCGGATCGACCTCGCCGCCGAGGCCCCGCCGCGGGAGTTCGGGCCCGACGAGCTCGGCCAGGTCGGCAAGGCCCTCGACACGCTGCAGCGGGCCGCCGTCGAGGCCGCCGTCAAACAGGCCGAGATGCGCCGCGGCGTAGCCGACGTCTTCGTCAACCTCGCCCGCCGCAGCCAGGTCCTGCTGCACCGTCAGCTCACCCTCCTCGACGCCATGGAGCGCCGCACCGAGGACACCGAGGAGCTCGCCGACCTCTTCCGCCTCGACCACCTCACCACCCGCATGCGCCGCCACGCCGAGGGTCTGGTGATCCTCTCCGGCGCGGCCCCCGCCCGGCAGTGGCGCAAGCCCGTCCGCCTCATGGACGTCGTCCGCGGCGCCGTCGCCGAGGTCGAGGCCTACGAACGGATCGAGGTGCGCCGCCTGCCCCGGCTGGCCGTGCGCGGCCCCGCCGTCGGCGACCTCACCCACCTCGTCGCCGAACTCCTGGAGAACGCCACCGTCTTCTCCCCGCCGCACACCGCCGTGCAGGTGCACGGCCAGCGCGTCGCCAACGGCTTCACCCTGGAGATCCACGACCGGGGCCTCGGCATGTCCCCGGACGCCCTGCTGGAGGCCAACCTCCGGCTCGCCGAGACCCCCGAGTTCGAGCTCTCCGACACCGACCGGCTCGGGCTGTTCGTCGTCAGCCGGCTCGCCCGCCGCCACGACGTGCGCGTCTCGCTCCAGACCTCCCCGTACGGCGGGACCACTGCCGTCGTCCTCATCCCCCTGGACCTGCTCACCGAGACCGACCCCCGGTCCGGGGACGAGGACACGGGCGAGCAGACGCTCACCAAGGGCCGGGCCCCGGTGCCGCCGGCGCGGGCCGGACTCTCCCGCGAACGGCTCCCCGCGTCCGCCGGCGCACCGGCCGACGACCCCGTGCTCTGCCCGTTCGAACCGCGCCCGGACGAGGGCGAGGAGCACCACCAGGCGGGCGACGCGCCGCTCCCGCTGCCGCGCCGCAGGCCCTCCGCGCCGGCCGCCGGCCCGGCCTCCGCCCCGGCGGACCGCCCGGAGAGGCCCGGGGCCGAGCGGACGCCCCCCGGCGGGCTGCCCAGGCGCGTACGCCAGGCGAGCCTCGCCCCCCAGCTCAAGCAGGACGCGGCGGCCACCCGCACCCACAGCGGGCCCGCCGACCCGGACCCCGCCGGTCCGGAACCCGAGCGCGACGCCGACGAGGTGCGGTCCAGGATGGCCGCCCTCCAGCGCGGATGGCAGCGCGGCCGGGAGCACAATGAGGCGGACGCACCGAACAGACCACCGAGAAAAACCGCACCAGGAACCACATCTGAGGGGGACGGTCGATGACCGCACCGAAGGCCGAGAACGGGACAACCACCGCAGCGGACGGCGCACCGGCCGGCACGGGCGAGCTGAACTGGCTCCTCGACGAACTCGTCGAGCGCGTCGGCAGCATCCGCAAGGCGCTCGTGCTCTCCGGGGACGGGCTGGCGACCGGGACCTCCAAGGACCTCTCGCGCGAGGACGGCGAGCACCTGGCGGCCGTGGCCTCCGGCTTCCACAGCCTCGCCAAGGGCGTCGGCCGCCACTTCGACGCGGGCAAGGTCCGCCAGACCGTCGTCGAGCTGGACGAGGCCTTCCTCTTCGTCACCGCCGCCGGCGACGGCACCTGTCTGGCCGTGCTCGCCGACGCCGACTCCGACATAGGCCAGGTCGCCTACGAGATGACGCTGCTCGTCAAGCGGGTGGGCGCGCACCTGGCCACCGCTCCGCGCACCGGCGTAGCCGCCGACGGGTGACCGCCGGCCTGACCGGGGACGGCTCCGGCGACGGGGACGTGCGCTGGTACGACGACGCGGCGGGCCCGGTGGTCCGCCCGTACGCCATGACCCGCGGGCGCACCCGCAGCGCGGACGGCGCCGGCCTCGACCTCATCGCGGTCGTCGTCGCCGAGGACCCGGCGGAGCACCCCGGAGCCGCCCACGCCCTCGCCGACCAGACGCTGTCCCCGGAACACCTCGACATAGCGGAGCTCACCCGGGACATGCCGCGCTCGGTCGCGGAGCTGGCCGCGGGGCTCGACCTGCCCGTCGGCGTGGTGCGGGTGCTCGTCGGCGACCTGCTCGACTCCGGGCTCGTCCGGGTCACCCGTCCGGTGCCCCCGGCCGAACTGCCCGACGAAAGCATTCTGCGCGAGGTGATCGACGCGCTGCGGGCCCTCTGAGACGCGGTGCACGGGCGGCTCCCGGCATCGCCTACGGGCGTTCCGGGCGCGGCGTACGGGCCCCGGCCCGGCCCGCCCGGGGCCCGCGCACCGGAAGAGACTTGTCGTGACCATGGTCTCTACAGAACGATCACCTTCCACCGGGGGAGCGGGACACCGCGAACGCCCCCACGACCGGAGGACGAACAACCATGAGGTCCCTGCGCTCCGACCGCGGCCGCACGCGCTCCGCGACGGCCCCGGTGGCCCTCAAGCTCCTGGTCGCCGGGGGCTTCGGGGCCGGCAAGACCACCCTCGTCGGCGCGGTCAGCGAGATCCGGCCGCTGCGCACGGAGGAGCTGCTCACCGAGGCGGGCCGGCCCGTCGACGACACCTCCGGCGTGGAGGGCAAGCGCACCACCACCGTCGCCATGGACTTCGGCCGCATCACCCTCCGCGACGACCTGGTCCTCTACCTCTTCGGCACCCCCGGCCAGGACCGCTTCTGGTTCCTGTGGGACGAACTGGCCCGCGGCGCGCTCGGCGCCGTCGTCCTCGCCGACACCCGGCGGCTGCAGGACTGCTTCGCCGCCGTCGACTACTTCGAACGCCGCGGCATCCCCTTCACCCTCGCCGTCAACTGCTTCGACGGCGCCGAGCGCTACCCCGAGGAGGACGTCCGCGACGCCCTCGACCTCGACCCGGGCGTCCCGGTGATCCTGTGCGACGCACGGGAGAAGGAGTCGGTGAAGGGGGTGCTGGTGTCCGTGGTGCAGCAGCGGTTCACCGCGCTCGCCCAGCAGGCGGGCTAGGCCGGCTCGCCCTGAGCGGGCGGCTCCACCCAGCCGAAGCTCCGCTCCACCGCCTTGCGCCACACCCGGTACTCGGCCTCCCGCTCCTCCGGCGCCCGCCGGGGCGTCCACTCCGCGTCCCGCTGCCAGTGCGCCCGCAGCTCGTCCGGATCGCGCCACACGCCGGTCGCGAGACCCGCCGCGTACGCCGCGCCCAGGCTCGTGGTCTCGGAGACCACCGGCCGGATCACCGGCACGCCCAGCACGTCGGCCTGGTGCTGCATCAGCAGCCCGTTGGCCGTCATCCCGCCGTCCACCTTCAGCGAGCTGATCCGCACGCCGGAGTCCTGGAACATCGCGTCCACCACCTCCCGCGTCTGCCAGCTCGTGGCCTCCAGCACCGCCCGGGCCAGGTGCGCCCGCTTCACGTAGCCGGTCAGCCCGGTGATCACGCCGCGGGCGTCCGAGCGCCAGTACGGCGCGTACAGGCCGGAGAAGGCGGGCACGATGTACGCGCCGCCGTTGTCGGGGACGCTCGCCGCCAGCGCCTCGATCTCGTCGGCCGAGCGGATCAGCCCCAGCTGGTCGCGGAACCACTGCACGAGCGCGCCCGTGACGGCGATCGACCCCTCCAGGCAGTAGACGGCCGGCTCGCCGCCCAGCCGGTAGCCCACCGTCGTCAGCAGGCCGTTCTTGGACGGCACGGGCCGCGTCCCGGTGTTCAGCAGCAGGAAGCTGCCCGTGCCGTAGGTGTTCTTGGCCTCGCCCACCCCGTAGCAGGTCTGCCCGAACACCGCGGCCTGCTGGTCGCCGAGCGCCGCCGCCACCGGCACCCCGGCCAGCGGCCCCACGGCCCTCCCGTACACCTCGCAGGAGGACCGGATCTCCGGCAGCACCGCCTCGGGGACGCCCATCGCGGCCAGGATCCCGGCGTCCCACTGGAGCGTGCCGAGATCCATCAGCAGGGTGCGCGACGCGTTCGTCACGTCCGTGACGTGCACCCCGCCGTCCGGACCGCCCGTCAGGTTCCAGATCAGCCAGGAGTCGACCGTGCCGAACGCTATCTCGCCGTTCTCGGCACGCCGCCGCAGCCCCGGCACGTGCTCCAGCAGCCAGGCGACCTTGGGGCCGGAGAAGTAGCTCGCCAGCGGCAGGCCCGTCGCCGCCCGGAACCGGTCCTGCCCGTCCGTGCCGCCCAGCTCGCGGCAGAGTCCATCCGTGCGGGTGTCCTGCCAGACGACGGCGTTGTGCACCGGCTTGCCCGTCGAGCGGTCCCACAGGACCGTCGTCTCGCGCTGGTTGGTGATGCCCAGGCCGCTCAGCCCGCCGGCCTCCAGGCCCGCCGCGGCCAGCGCACCCGCCACCACCGCCTGCACCTTCGCCCAGATCTCGGCGGCGTCGTGCTCCACCCAGCCCGGCTTGGGGAAGATCTGCCGGTGCTCGCGCTGGTCCGCGCCGACGGGCCGGCCGTCCCGGTCGAAGACGATGCAGCGGCTGGAGGTGGTGCCCTGGTCGATCGCGGCGACGTACGGACCCGTCATGGCGTCTCCTGACCTCGGAACCTGTCCGGACCTGTCAGGACGGGAAGTGTTCTCCCGCCGTGACGGAGCGTCAAGCAGCCCGGAGCATCACGGTCCTGGGTACTCAGGTGCGGAGCATCACGGCGCGGAGCATCACGGCGCCGGGCGGCGCAGCACGGGGAAGTCGAAGTACGTGTCGGGGAACGGCTCCGGCTTGAAGGTGTAGTGCCACCACTCCTCCGGCAGATTGACGAACCCCTCCCGCTCCAGCGCCGACTTCAGCAGCAGCCGGTTCGCCCGCTGCACGCCCGTGATCCGCGGGTCCAGGGTGTGCGACAGGGTGTCGAAGCAGTCGAAGCCCGTGCCCATGTCCACGGAGTTGTCGGGGAAGCGCTGCCCCCGCGGCGCGTAGCACGGCACGAGCGGCTCCCCGGGCACGTACGGCCGCGTCGGCCAGGCCGGCAGCTTCACTATCGTCACGTCCAGCGTGCTGCCCCGGCTGTGCCCGGACTTCGCCGCGATGTACCCGTCCTCGAACAGCCGGGTCTTCTCCACGCGCGGGTAGAACTCCGCCTTCATCCGGGTGTCCGCGAGGTCCTTCGCCCACTCCACGAAGTCGTTCACCGCCCGCTGCGGCCGGTAGCAGTCGTACACCTTCAGCCCGTAGCCCCGGCGCAGCAGCGAGCGCTGCGCCCGGTGCAGGGCGTCGGCGGCCTCCCGCGTCAGGACGCACATGGGGCGCAGGTAGCCGTCGACGCGGTGGGCCGTGAAGTTGTGCACGGTCACGTACCGCATCTCCTGCAGGATCGTCGGATCCACGTCGGCGAGGGCCACGAACCCGCGGGGCGGGCGCGGCTCCGGGGAGGCGGCCTGCGCCGGCGGCGCGGCGGCCGGAAGGGACAGGAGTGTCAGGAGGGCCGCGGCGGGCAGGACGAAGGCCCGCAGGACGGCCCGGAATCGGGGTCTGCTCATGCCAACCGGATAGCAGCCGGGCGGGCCCCCGGGGAAGGGCGCCCGCCCTCTCACTTCACTGCGCTCCCCTTCGCTGCATCACGCGCCCTCTCCCCGCACGCGGACCGGATACCCCACCTCCTCCGCACCCTCCTGCTCCACGACCACCGCACCGTCCCGCCGGCGCGTGGTGAACCGCACGGCCTCCTGCGGCTCCCACCCGTCACCCCCGTCCGGGACCAGCACACCGCCGCCCGTGCGGCCCGGAGCCGGAGCCCACACCTCCAGTTCCACCGGACCGGAGAGCCCGGCGAGCCCCGAGAGCCCGGATGGCCCGGACGGACCGGAAGCGCTCTCCGCGGTCCTCTGCACCGGAATCACCGAACCCGCCCGCGCCAGCACCGGGATCCGCGACAGCGGCGCGTCCAGCAGCACCTGCCCCGGCCCCTCGTACGCCTTGCCCGTCGCCGTGTCGTACCACAGCCCGCGCGGCAGCCGCACCGCCCGCCGGTCCGCCCCCTGCTCCAGCACCGGCGCCACCAGCAGCGAATCGCCCAGCAGGAACGCGTCCTCGCAGTCCCGCAGCGCACGGTCCTCCGGCGAACGCCACCACACCGGACGCACGTAGGGCGCCCCCGTGCGCCGCGCCAGGTGCGCGAGCGTCACGAAGTACGGCAGCAGCCGCATCCGCTCCCGCAGCGCCGCTCCGGCGTGCTCCAGCGCCTCCCCGCCGAACTCCCACGGCTCCCGGCGCCCCGCCGTGATCGCCGAATGCGTGCGGAACAGCGGCAGATAGGAGCCCAGCTGGAACCAGCGCACGTACAGCTCGGGCGAAGGGAACCCGGAGAAGCCCCCGACGTCCGGGCCCGAGTACGGCACCCCGCACAGCCCCAGCCCCAGCACCAGCGACAGCGACGCCCGCAGCCCCGGCCAGCCCGTGGCCACATCGCCCGACCACGTACCGCCGTAGCGCTGCATGCCCGCCCAGCCCGAGCGCGAGAAGAGGAACGGGCGCTCACCCGGCCGCAGCTCGCACAGCGCCTCGTAGCCGGCCCGGGCCATGGCCAGGCCGTAGACGTTGTGAGCCTCCCGGTGGTCGCCGCCGCGGCCCTCCAGCGAGTGCCGCGCCGACAGCGGCAGCGACGGATCCCCGAACGGAGCGAACGACACCGGCTCGTTCATGTCGTGCCACACGCCCGAGAACCCCTGCGCCAGCCGCTCCCCGTAGAGCCCGCCCCACCACTTGCGCACCCGCGGATCGGTGAAGTCGGGGTAGACCGACTCGCCCGGCCACACCTCCCCCCGCACCCGGCGCCCCCGCGCATCCCGTACGAACGCATCGGCCGCCGCCCCGCTGTCGAACACCCACTGACCCGGCTCCGCCTTCACCGCCGGATCCACGATCGACACCAGCCGCACCCCCCTCTCCCGCAGCTCCGCCGCCAGCCCCGGCAGATCGGGGAACCGCTCCCGGTCCACCGTGAAGACGCGGTGCCCCCGGTAGTGGTCGATGTCCAGGTGCAGGGCGGACAGCGGCAGCCCGCGCTCGGCGTACCCCTCCACCACCCGCCGCACCTCGCGCTCACTGCCGAACCCCCAGCGCGCGTGATGGTGACCGAGCGCCCACGCGGGCGGCAGCGCGGCGGCCCCCGTCAGGGACGCCCAGCCGTGCAGCACCCGCGCCGGCGTCCCCACCAGCACCCAGTAGCGCAGCGGCCCGCCGTCCATCCGCACCTCGCAGCGGCCCGGCCGGTCGTGGCCCGAGCCCGCGCCCTCCTCGCCCTCCGCCAGCGTCACCCGCCCGTCCCACGAGTCGTCGTGGAACACCAGGTGCGTGCCCGCGTCCGCCACCACCAGCTGCACCGGCATCGTGATGTACAGCGGATCGTCACCCGGCACGAAGGCACCGTCCGGGTCGGTGTTCCACAGCCGGTACGAGCCGTCCCGCAGCCGCGGGCCCGCCGACCGGCCGCCCAGCCCGAAGAAGCGCGCATCCGCCGCCACCTCCGACCGCAGCGCCCACCGCGCCTCACCGGCCCCCGGCCGCTCACGCCCCTCCGCATCCACCGGCTCCCACCAGCGCGGCGGCAGATCACGCCGCAGCAGCACGCCCCCGGGCGTCCGCACCTCCACCGTCCCGTGCCGGCCCACCACCACCAGCACGCGCTCCGACACCACCCGCCAGCCGCCGTCGGTGTCCGGCTCCAGCACCGCCCGCTCGTCGACCTCGGGCCCCGGCCCGTTCAGGGCGTACGACGGCTCCGGCCCGGCCCCGTCCCAGCCGCAGAACACCGCGCCGCCCGCCGCCACCCGCACGCGCAGGGACGACCGCGCGAAGCGCACCACCCCGCCGCCCGGCAGCGGATCCGCCCCCTGCGCCGCACCCGGCACCCGCGCCCGCTCCGCACCCGGCCGCGGCAGCCCCGCTCTGTCCGCGCTCCGCCGCCGCAGCGCCGACCGCAGGGACCGTACCCCCCGCGCCGTACGGACCGTCCTCACTAACCGCAGCAGATCATGCGCATCCATGCTGCTCAGACTGCCACCCGCACGATCGCCGGCGCCCGCCGTTCAGACGCCGTTCACCCCCGCAGGGACAAGGGCGGGGTGCCGGAGGAACCCGGCACGCGTGAGACGGACGGGGCACGGCCCCCACCCGCGGCCGGTGCGATGCGCGCCGCACTGTGCCATCGGCTCTGGTGCGGGAGTCGATCACGTGGCATCGTCCTGGTCAGCCGTGGCACGCGCACACCCCGCCGTGCGCGCGGCGCACGAGGACGATGCCACCACGCGATGCCCACGACGCGCAGAAGCCCGGGAGCCGCCAGATGACCACCGCACCGCAGCCCGCCGAAACGCCGGAGCCCCTGTGGACCCCCGGCGCCGACCGCGTCGCCCGCGCCCAGGTCACCCGCTTCCAGGCGTGGGCTGCGGAGCGCCACGGCGCCCCGGCCGCGGTCCCCGGCGACCCCGCCGCGAGCTACGCCGCCCTGCACCGCTGGTCCGTCGGCGAGCTCGAGACCTTCTGGCAGGCCCTCGCCGAATGGTGCGACGTCCGTTTCTCCCACCCCTACGAGCGCGTCCTCGCCGACCGATCGATGCCCGGCGCCACCTGGTTCCCCGGCGCGACCCTCAACTACGCCGAGCACGCGCTGCGCGCCGCCGAGGACCCCGCACGGGCCGGCGAACCGGCCCTGCTCGCCGTCGACGAGATCCACGACCCGAGCCCGGTCACCTGGACCGAGCTGCGCCGCCAGGTCGGCTCGCTCGCCGCCGCGCTGCGCCGCCTGGGCGTGCGCCCCGGCGACCGCATCTCCGGCTACCTGCCCAACGTCCCGCAGGCCGTCGTCGCCCTCCTCGCCACCGCGGCCGTCGGCGCCGTGTGGACCTCCTGCGCGCCCGACTTCGGTGCCCGCAGCGTCCTGGACCGCTTCCAGCAGGTCGAACCCGTCGTCCTGTTCACCGTCGACGGCTACCGCTACGGCGGCAAGGAACACGAGCGCACCGGCACCGTCGCCGAACTCCGCACAGGCCTGCCCACCCTGCGCGCCGTCGTCCACATCCCGCTGCTGGGCACCCCGGCCCCCGAAGGCGCCCTGGAGTGGGACGCACTGGTGGCCGAGGACGTGGAACCCGTCTTCGAACAGGTCCCCTTCGACCACCCGCTGTGGGTGCTGTACTCCTCCGGCACCACCGGCCTGCCCAAGGCCATCGTCCAGTCCCAGGGCGGCATCCTCCTCGAACACCTAAAGCAGCTCTCCCTGCACTGCGACCTCGGCCCCGGCGACCGCTTCTTCTGGTACACCTCCACCGGCTGGATGATGTGGAACTTCCTCGTCTCCGGCCTCCTGGTGGGCTCCACCGTCGTCCTCTACGACGGCAGCCCCGGCCACCCCGACACCGCCGCCCAGTGGCGCGTCGCCGAACGCACCGGCGCGACCCTCTACGGCACCTCGGCCGCCTACGTCATGGCCTGCCGCAAGGCGGAGGTCCGCCCCGGCCGGGACTTCGACCTCTCGCGCGTGAAGTGCGTCGCCACGACGGGCTCGCCGCTGCCGCCGGACGGCTTCCGCTGGATCCACGACGAGGTCGCGGAAGACATGTGGATCGCCTCGGTGAGCGGCGGCACGGACGTCTGCAGCTGCTTCGCGGGCGCCGTACCGACCCTGCCCGTCCACATCGGCGAGCTCCAGGCCCCCTGCCTCGGCACCGACCTGCAGGCCTGGGACCCGCACGGCAAGCCCGTCGTCGGCGAGGTCGGCGAGCTCGTCGTCACCAACCCCATGCCGTCGATGCCCATCCACTTCTGGAACGACCCCGAAGACACCCGCTACCGCGAGAGCTACTTCGAGATGTTCCCCGGCGTCTGGCGCCACGGCGACTGGATCACCCTCACCCCGCACGGCAGCGTCGTCATCCACGGCCGCTCCGACTCCACCCTCAACCGGCAGGGCGTCCGCATGGGCTCCGCCGACATCTACGAGGTCGTCGAACGCCTCCCCGAGATCCGCGAGTCCCTCGTCATCGGCGTCGAACAGCCGGACGGCGGCTACTGGATGCCCCTCTTCGTCCACCTCGCGCCGGGCGCGCAACTGGACGACGGCCTGCTCGACCGCATCAAGCGCACCATCCGCGAGAACCTCTCGCCCCGCCACGTCCCCGACGAGGTCATCGAGGTCCCGGCGGTCCCGCACACCCTCACCGGCAAGCGCATCGAGGTCCCGGTCAAGCGCCTCCTCCAGGGCACGCCACTGGAGAAGGCGGTGAACCCGGGCTCGGTGGACAACGCGGACCTGCTGAAGTTCTACGAGGACCTGGGCCGAAAGCGCTAGTCCGGCCACTCACCGGCTCGTCCGAGCACCATTTCAGCCCGTCCGGCGTTCGAGGACGAGCGCGTTCAGCGCGATACGGGGGGGTGGGGGCGGAGCCCCCAGTTACGGGAAGGGGCGGGTAGGGGAGAAAAACCGCCCTACCCCCCGTACGTCTCCTGAGCCTCACCCAGTACAGAAGCAAAGTCCGCGGCAAGCCGCCCCGCCTCGGACGGTCGCAGATCCGCCGTAGTGATCCGCACCCCCGGCGCGGTCCCGATCCGAAACCGCGCCCCCGCAGCCACCCACCACCCACAGGACCGCAACCCGTTGACGACGGCGGCTTCGTCCCGCACCGGCACCCACACGTTCAGCCCGCCACCCCCGTGCGCGGAGATCCCCCGCCGGGCCAGCTCCCCGATGAGCGCCTCGCGCCGCACGGCGTACGCGGCGCGGGCCTCGTCGACCAGCGCCCGCGCCCCGGGGTCGGCGAGCAGCCCGGCCACGGCCTCCTGCAGCACGTGGCTGACCCAGCCCGAGGTCAGCAGCAGCCGCCCGTCGTGCCGCGCCAGCGTCGTCGCGTCGCAGGCCAGCGCGGCCCACCGCAGGTCCGGCCCCAGGTGCTTGGTGACGGTGCGGACCTGGGCCCAGCGGGCGAGCCGGCCCCCGGCGGTCAGGCTGTGCAGGGGGGCGCCGCAGATCTCCGCGGTGTAGTCGTTCTCGACGACCAGTACTTCCGGCGCCTCCGCGAGCACCGCGGCCAGCGCGTCGCGCCGGGCGGCGGAGAAGCACCCGCCGTACGGATTCTGCGCCCGCGGGCTGCAGATGACGGCCCGTACGCCTCCGCGCACCGCGGCCCGCAGCTCCTCCGGCCGCATACCCTCGTCGTCCACCCCGACCGGAACGATCCGCAGGCCCAGCGCCGGCACGAGGTCGAGCAGGTGGTGGTAGCCGGGGTCCTCCATCGCCACCGCGTCACCGGGCCGCAGTTCGGTGGAGAGCAGCCGGGCCACGCAGTCGAGCGCGCTGTGCGCGAAGGTCACGTGCGCGGACGGGACGCCGTCGCGCTCGTACCAGGCGCGGGTGAGCTCCTCCAGCCGGGCCAGCCGCGGCGCCGCCCGGTGCGAGCGCGCGCCCTGGGCCACCTGCACGGGCGGCACCAGCTCGGGCAGGAACGCCGGATCGGGGTGGCCGCCGGCCAGGTCGCGCAGCCCTTCGGGCACCTTCGGCGGGCGCCGGGAGGCGACGGCGGGGGCCTCGGCGACGACGGTCCCGCCGCGCCCGCGGGTGACGACGATGCCCCGGCGGCGCAGCTCCTTGTACGTGGTGGCGACCGTCCCCGGGCTCACGCCGAGGCGCTCGGCGAGCGTGCGCACCGGGGGGAGCGAACTGCCGGGAGCGAGCACGCCGTCGGCCACGCCGCGCTCGATGGACGCGGCAATCCCCTTGGCGTTCGTACCAGTGATCTCATATTGTGTCACCACAGAACTGAGTATGTATCAATACAATATTCGGGTCAAGGGGGATCACCACATGCAGATACTGGGGGGACCGGACGGCCGCCGCATGCTCGCCGTCACCTTCGTCGACAGGACGGGCTCCGGCCTCTGGGGCGCCACGGCCGTCCTGTACTTCACCTACGTCGCCGGGCTCGGCACCGCCCAGATCGGCCTGCTGCTCGGCGTCTCCGGCGCCATCGGCATCGCCGGCCCGCCCCTCGGCGGCCTCCTCGCAGACCGCCTCCCCCTGCGGACCCTGCTCGCCGGCGTCCAGGCCCTCCGCGCCGTCGCCTCGCTCGCCCTCCTCACGACCACGGACCTGCGGCTGCTGCTCGCCTTCACCGCGGTCGGCAGCCTCGGCGACCGAGCCTCCTCCGTCCTCACCAGGCTCTACGCGACCCGCATCGCCGGCCCCGACCGCAGCCGCTACCAGGCTGTCAACCGCACCGTCTCCAACGTGGGCTGGGCCGTCGGCGGCCTCGCGGCGGCCGGAGCCCTCGCCGTCGGCACCACCGCCGTCTACCGCTGGCTGCTCGTCGGCGACGCCCTGTCCTTCGTCGCCGTCGCCCTGCTCACCCTGCGCTGCGGCGAACCGCCGTCGGCCTCGCGCGTGGTGACGGCGGGCGGCCCGGCGGCCGGAGCCGCAAAGGACCGAGCGGCCGCGGAAGCCGGGGCCGCCCGCGTCACCAACCCCTGGCGCGACCGCCGTTACCTCGCCTACACCGCCACCGAAGCCTTCCTCTGCCTCGACGACTCCGTCTTCAAGGTCGGCCTCGCCCTGTGGGCCGTCACGGCCACACCCGTCCCGCACGGCATCGTCCCCCTCCTCCTCGTCCTCAACAACGTGCTCGTGGTGTGCTTCCAGGTCCCCTTCGCCCGCTTCGGGACCACCTCCGAGAAGGCGCGGACCTCACTGTTCCCCCTGGCCGCGGCCTTCTTCGCAGGCGGAGCGGCCCTCGCCGTATCGGCCACCGACACCCGCTGGATCGCCGTCACCGCCCTGACCCTGGCCGCGACCGCCTTCACCGTCGCCGAGATGCTCCACGCCACCGTCTCCTGGGAACTGTCCGTCACCCTCGCACCGCCCACCGCCCAGGGCGCCTACCTCGGCGTCCACGGCCTCTCATCGGCGGTCCAGCGCAGCATCGGCCCCGTGGCCGTGACCGGCACCATCGCGGCCGGACCCCTCGGCTGGCTCGGCTTCGGCGCCGGACTCGCCGTCATGTGCCTCGCCCAGCGCAGACTCACCCGCGACGAGGGCGAGACCGCATTGTCAGTGCCTCCCGTTACGGTGAGTGAGCATTGATCGCACGCGCTCAGGGGGAGAGGAAATGGCGCACTCACGTGACGGCGGAGGACGGCGGGCAGGCGGGAAGCGGCCCACGGGGAAACGGCTGACGGGCGAGCGACCGACGGGGAACCGCCTGTCGGGGAAACGTCTGACGGGGAAACGCCTGACGGAGGAGGGGAAGCGACCGGCGGGCGGCAAGCGCCCGCACACCAAGCAGCGGGACGGCAGGAAGAGATCGCTCACCGCGCGGCGCAAGCCCAGCGCACGGCGCCTGCTGCGCCGCGAAGTCCCCAGCACCGTGGCCGTCCTGGCCGGAGCGGACGACTTCGCGGCCATGCAGGGCTACACGAGCTTCACCTTCGACGACCACGCCACCTACATCCGGCAGGTGGAGGGCCTGCTGCGTGACTTGGCCGCCCGCGGCACGCACACGAGCGTCGCCCTCTTCGACCCCGTCGCCTACGCGGAGTTCTGCACCGAATCCCACCTCGACCCCGACGCCCCGGCCAGCCGCACGCGCTACACCGCGGAGGTCGCAGCCGCCGGCACCAAGGTCGCCTACGAGGGCGAGCCCCTCGCCCGCCTGCTGCCCCGGCTCGTCGCCGAGGCGGAACAGCAGGCGACGTGGGAGTACGCCTCGGGCCTGCTCACCCGCGGCGACTGCGACTCCTGCGGTGAGGACATCGGCCGCGCCGCCTTCGCCAGGGCCACCGCCCTCCTGCGGAGGATCATCGAGGCGGCGGGACCCGGCACCCACCACCTCGTCTGCAGTATCCCGGCCGAAGGGCGGACTCCGCTCGTGGCCGTGCTGCACACGGAGAGCCGTGACGACGGCCTGCTCCACCTCGGCGAGGCGGCCGCCCTCCTCTTCTGCACCGTCCTCGCGGCGGGCATCGCCACGGAACGGCCGGGCGGAGTGGTCATGCGCAGCATCCGGCCCGATCACCGCGACACCGTCCGCGGCTGGAACCTCAAGGACGGCGGTCGGCTTCACCCGCTGACCGAAGCGGAAGTCTTCGCCGCCTACTGCACCGACGCCCGCTCCGGCGAGCCCGTACCACCCGAGCCCGACGTCGACTACTGCGCCGGGCTGCCCTTGGAGGACTGAGCAACTGGAAGTCTGAGCGGGCCGACGGCCGCCGGGCAGGAAACGAGTGAAGGGTGCCCCGCCACCCGGCGGGACACCCTTCACCTCTCAGCTCACATCACCGCGACGGTGACGGCCCGGCTCACTCGCCGGACAGCACCGCCTGCGCGGCCAGACGGGCCTCCTCGGCGGAGTCCGTCGCGCGGGCCGCAGCGGCAGCGCGCTCGCACTGGGCCAGCGTGTGCTTGGCCAGGGTCGCGCGGACGTACGGAATCGACGCCGCACCCATGGACAGGCTCGTCACGCCCAGACCGGTCAGCACACAGGCCAGCAGCGGGTCGGACGCGGCCTCACCGCACACGCCGCAGCTCTTGCCCTCGGCCTTGGCGGCCTCGGCGGAAGCGGCGACCAGGTCGAGCAGCGCCGGCTGCCACGGGTCCTGCAGCCGCGACACCGCACCGACCTGACGGTCGGCGGCGAAGGTGTACTGCGCCAGGTCGTTGGTGCCCAGCGAAAGGAACTCGACCTCCTGCAGGATCGAGCGGGCCCGCAGCGCGGCGGAGGGGATCTCCACCATCGCCCCGAACTTCGCCTGCAGCCCGGCCTCGCGGCACGCGTCCGCGAACGCCTTGGCGTCCGTGCGGTCGGCCACCATCGGGGCCATGACCTCGAGGTAGACCGGCAGCCCCTGGGCGGCCTTGGCCAGCGCGGTGAGCTGCGTGCGCAGCACGTCCGGGTGGTCGAGCAGGGTGCGCAGACCCCGCACGCCCAGCGCCGGGTTGGGCTCGTCGGCCGGCGTCAGGAACTCCAGCGGCTTGTCCGCGCCCGCGTCCAGCACCCGCACGACCACACGGCCCTCGGGGAACGCCTCCAGCACCTTGCGGTACGCCTCGACCTGCTTGGCCTCGGACGGCGCCTTCTTGCTGTCGTCCAGGAACAGGAACTCGGTACGGAACAGACCGACGCCCTCGGCGCCCGCCTCGACGGCCGCCGGCACGTCCCCCGGACCGCCGACGTTCGCCAGCAGCGGCACCTTGTGCCCGTCCGACGTGGCACCCGGGCCGGACGACGCCGACAGCGCGGCCTTGCGCTCCTCGGCCGTCTTGATCAGCTCCGCGCGCTTCTCCGGGCTCGGGTCGACGAAGATGTCGCCCGTGCTGCCGTCCACGGCCACCACCGTGCCCTCGGCAAGCTCACCCGCACCCGGCAGCGCCACGACCGCCGGCACCCCGAGCGCACGCGCCAGGATGGCGCTGTGGCTGGTCGGCCCGCCCTCCTCGGTCACGAAGCCCAGTACCAGGGTCGGGTCGAGCAGGGCGGTGTCGGCGGGAGCGAGGTCCCGGGCGATCAGCACGTAGGGCTCGTCGCTGTCCGGCACGCCCGGCATCGGCACGCCCAGCAGGCGCGCGACGATGCGGTTGCGCACGTCGTCCAGGTCGGCCACGCGGCCGGCCAGGTACTCGCCGGCGTTGGCGAGCAGCGCGCGGTAGGCGGCGAAGGCGTCGTACACCGCGCGCTCCGCGGTGCTGCCGACGGTGATGCGCCGTTCGACGTCGGCCATCAGCTCGGGGTCCTGGGCCATCATGGCCTGGGCCTCCAGCACGTGCTGGGCCTCGCCACCGGCCAGGTTGCCGCGCGCGATGAGGTCGGCGGCCACAGCTTCCACGGCCTGGCGCGCGCGGCTCTGCTCGCGCGGCGCCTCGTCCGTCGGAATCTGCTTGGCCGGCGGCTCCAGAACCGCCGTGCCCATGTGCCGGACCTCGCCGATGGCCACACCGTGGCTCACGCCGACGCCTCGCAGCGTTGTCTCCATTTCACCCGTCTCCGGTTGATGCGGCGGCTCGGGCCGCCGCGGTGGATGTCGTACGTGCCGCTCCCCTTCATAGGGAGCGGTATCGGCTACTTCCAGCTGAAGAGCTGGTCGCCGGCCTTGACGTCGCCGTCCTCGCGGACGTCGCCGAGCGAGTCGGCGGTGGCCTCCAGCGCGACGATCGGGCAGATCGGCGACTTGCCGGCCTCTTCGACGGCGACCGGGTTCCAGCGCACGACATCCTGGCCGCGCGTCACGGTGTCGCCCTTGTTGACGAGCAGCTCGAAGCCCTCGCCATTGAGCTGGACGGTGTCGATGCCGAGGTGCGTCAGTACACCGTGGCCCTCGGCGTCGACGACGACGAAGGCGTGCGGGTGCAGCGAGACAATGACGCCGTCGACGGGGGAGACCGCGGCGTGGGGCTCACGTACGGGGTCGACAGCGGTACCGGGTCCCACCATCGCGCCGGAGAAGACCGGATCGGGCACTGCCGCGAGTCCGATGGCGCGTCCGGCAATCGGGGACGTCACGGTGGTCATGGGAAGCCTCCCAGATGGAGATTGGTCACGCGCCGTCACTACCTGTCCTGGACGGCGCACTGGTCGGAAGCCTAAGTCATAGGAACTGACGGTTCCGCACGAGTGATCGGGGCCTTGGCGTGTGCGGTGCGTAATCGATTTGCCTCGCATGAGGAGGGCATGTACTGTCAGATCCCTGCCCACGACCGAGGCCCGCAGACAACTGCCGGCGAGGTGAGGGCGGCACCTATCGGAAGTGATCCTTTCTCGGTTCCACTGCTGTGCCCGTATGTCTTTATGGCTACGGAAAACAGGGTGGCGGGAGAGCGGAAAAACTCCTGATAGAGTGTGAAACACAACGAAGGGAAGCGCCCGGAGGAAAG